>DATEGZ010000053.1:0-15106 GCA_035279905.1 Vicinamibacterales bacterium | reverse complement strand
CCGTTAGGCGAGAGGCGGGCCAAGGAGCGCGAGAAGGAGAGCCAGTTGCGGGCGCGGCGCCAATCGTTGGTGGTGTAGGGCGCGGCCCAGAGCCAGAGGAAGTCGACGTCATCCACGCGCTCGGCGATCGCGGCGTGGGCGGAGGGCGTGGCGCGACGGGTGTAGCCGCGGGAATGGAGGTGGAAATCGGACGCGACGATGGTGACGTGCCAGCGGTGCGGGCGTAGGGCGTGGGCGAGATCGAAGTGACGTGTGCCGCCGCCATCGGACGGGGCCACAGCGAAATGATTGATCCAGAGCAGATGGAGCGGCGCGGTCACGGGAGCACGATCGGCAGCGCGCACATCGGTTGTGGATTCAGAGCGAACGACGGTCACGCGGTTACGTGTGAGTCGCGAGGGGTGGCGAGGATCTCATCGGTGGCGTCGATCGATGAGATCGAGTCATCGATTGGGCGAAGCGAGTATCCGGCACTGCGAAGGAAGTCGCAGCATTCGCGGTGCAACGATGTGCTGTGGGTAGCGAGCAAGATGATGGGCCGGGATCGCTCGAGCAGGCGAGCGGCGCCGCGCAACACGCGGAGCTCCGCACCTTCCACATCGATCTTCATCGCCCGAGGTATCGGCACTTTGCCCGACTCGGCAAGCGTGTCTAACGACACCATGTCCACAACGATGGCGCCTCGATCGCTCAAAGAACCCATTGAGTTGTGCGCGTGCGGAGCAAAGTGCGCCGTTCCATCGGCGTCACCGGCCGCCGCCTCGATCACGGTCACGTTGCGCACGTCATTGAGCTGCAAATGCCGGCGTAGGATACGGAGGTTGTCGGGCAACGGCTCGAACGCGATCACCCGTCCGGACGGGCCGGCCTTCGACGCCGCGAGGAGCGTGTAGAAGCCGACGTTCGCGCCGACGTCGAACACGCAGTCTCCATCTGAAATCAGCTCGGCGAGTAGGCGCTGCTTCGCGTACTCATAGGAACCGAGCCAGCATCCATTCGTGCTCGATCCGGCTATCCACCATCTCCCTCGAAGCGGCCCTTGGAGAATTGGCAGGCGCATGTTCGGCGGAATCATTCGCAGTGGCATTCGCAACATTCTGCCGAGAAGCGAACGATTCGAGATGCCGGAGAAGTTCACGCCGTCTTTGTCGCCGGACGGTTGTCGACTGCAGGCACGAAAAGTAGCGTCACGCCTTCCGCTGAAATGCGAGCATCGCGAGCGGTCCCCGCTCGACGTTCACGATTCCGTCAACGGGTACGGGATCCAGGCCGGCGCGACTCGCCAACTCCCGCCATTCACCCACCGCGAACCGGTTCTTCGACAGGTGGAGATAGTGGACGTAGTTGCGCACGCCGTCTGGACAAATCCGGCCCAGCCAGGAGTGAGAGCCGCCACTGAGAGTCTCGGCTGCCGCCTCCACTCGCCGTATCGGGTGTCGCGGGTTAGGCACGGTGCACAGCAGGATCCCGCGCGTTCTCAATACGCGCTTGCATTCGGCCACGACTACGAGCGGCTCATCGACGTACTCGAGAACACTCGAGGCTACCACGGCGTCGAATTGCTGATCGGCGAATGGTAGCGTGCGCCAATCCGCGTTCAGCGCCATCCACGCGATGGACCCTGTTCCAGAGATGCCGCGCGCGAGAGCGAGCATGGCAGGAGCAGACTCGATACCCACGACGTCGTAGCTCGCTGAACTAAGCTCTCGCGCAAGTTCGCCGGTACCGCACCCGAGGTCGAGCACGTGCGCCGGGGCGGGAACCAGCGCCCGGAGCGCGTTGCGAAATCGGGCGAGGCGCCGCGACAGTGATCCACCAGAGGCGTACTTGGCGGACCAGCTCGAGGCCTTGTGATCGAACAGACGTTGAACCTGCTGCGCGTGTTCGCTCACCTCACGGATGTCCGCTGTTGATACGCGCATCGGCTCGCAGCCGAATCAGCGCGGCACTTCGACATCGCCTCTCAGACTGCACACGGCCTCCGATCCTATCCGGCGAACAGGTGCGACATGCACCCGCGACGATAATGTAGCGGATTCGGGCAGCCAGCGTCAGGCCTAACGGGGAGCCGCCATCGCGCACAGCAAGCTCGAGTTTCGCGCGCCCGCTCACGACGGCGCGACACCTGAGCGCGCTTTCCGGTAGGCGTCGAGGTGTTCGCGGGCTCGAGCGTGCCACGTCCACCGTGCGGGCTCATCCGTCATGCGGGGCGGAATGTCGCCGGACAGCACACACTCGATGTGTCGGGCGAGATCGGCCGCGCTTCCACTCTCGTACGTCCGGCCCGCAGATGCTCGGCGAAGCAGCTCGTCGTGTGAAGGAATATTGGTGCAGACGAGCGGCGTACCGATCGCCAGCGCCTCGGCGACCGGCAGGCCAAACGCCTCGAGACGACTGCACGAGATGGCGAGGCGGGCTCGAGCGATTCCTTCTAGAAAATCGTCGCGCGACATTCCACCCTCGACTGTCACGTCTTGCGTTAGGCCCAGCGAAGCGGCCAGCGCTTGCAGCGAGCGACGGCGCTCGACCGGTTCGACACCGATGATTCGAAGGCTCAGGCCGTCGCGCACCGATCTCGGCAGCCTCGACCAGGCGTGTATCGCCGTCGGCTCATCCTTTCGCACACCGATACCGCCCATGACGAGAACAAAATTGCCGTCGCCCAACCACCGGTGCCCGCCCACGTCGACGCCGTTCGGGATTAGCACGCTGCGGAGGTTGACCTGGCCACGCACTTCCTCCAAGATCTCGGTCGAGACGGCGACGCCGAGGAGCGACTGGGGCGCCGCGATGGCACGCCACGTTGCGCGCGACAGGCGCTCAACCCAGCCACGCACGGGCAGGCGCTCGTCGATTCGCGCACGAAAGTGAAACAAGTCCTGGAAGTAGAGGACGCTGCGGGAGTCGCGCGGCGCTGCTCCGTTGGGCGCAAAGATGATGTCGACGCGGAGGCGATCGGCGAGACGGGGCAGCGCGCGCTGGACGTGCGCGAACCAGGAGCCGCCGTCGTGCTGAATCGGCTCGATGCCGGCGGGAATCACCGAGAGATCGAATCCTTGCGGCACCGCCACCTGCACCCGGGCCACGCTGCCGTCGTCGCGCCAGGCTGACGTGAGGCCGCGGAAGACGTAGATACCGGCGGGCGTGCGGACGGAGCGCGCGTCGTACAGAATCCGCACTGTTCAGCGGCCTCGGCTCGGCGACGACGGCGGCGCAGTCACTTGATTGCTTTGGCCAACAGGTTTTGCGAGAGGATGACAGACCCATCGGCCAAGCCGGTCTCGGCGGCGAGGTACACTCGCAGCATCCCGCGGACTACTTTCCACACGGCGAAGCGCAACGCGCTCCGAGCGCCGTGGACGATCGGCGTGTCCTCATAGCAGTCGAGCCGCCGGAACCCCGAGGACCGCACGAGCTGTCCGAGCGAGCTCTGTGTGAACGCCTGCTCGTGCGTGATATCGCCGTAGCGAATGCGGCCAAAGAACGGCGATTCAGCGTTAGGAACGTGAACGAGCCAGCAGCCGCCCGGGCGCAGCGCGCGGTGGATCGCGTCGACGAGCGGCACGAGCTCTTCTCGCGACAGGTGTTCGATGACGTCGAACGTGATCACGGCATCGAGGGATTCGGCGTCGGCGGCCGCGATGGCCTCCTGGATGCCGCCCTGCCTAACGCCGTCGATGCCGAGCCGCTCGGCGTCGGCGACCTGCTCGGATGAGCGGTCCACGCCCGTGACGTTGTGGTAACCATACCGTCGCGCCGCCTGGATGATCGCGCCGTTGCCGCAGCCAAGATCGAGGATGCGTGCCGAACGATCTGTCGGGAAGTGACGCCGCACCAACATCGCCAGGTAGGGGCCGCGCGATGCGAGAGGATCAAGACTCGCAGCCGCCAACGACGCGTGACGACTCGAGACGTAGGAAGCATACACGCGCTCCCGAAGTTGATTTGGCGGGTTCATGAGATGGCGTGTTCGGCGTGACCCAGGTGACTCGCAAGTTCGGGCGCAACGCGCGCCGTAAGCTCGGCGACGCGCGTTGCGAATCGATCGAAGGACAGTTCCTTCTGCGCGTAGCGCAGTGCGCTCGTGTGTCGCGCCACCCACGCATCGGGGCTCGCGAGCACGATCGACGCGCCGCGCACGATCGACTCCGGCGCGTGATCAACGATGACGCCGGCGCCGCTCGCGACGAGCACTGCTTCGGGGCCTCCGCATCGCGTCGCGACGACAGGCAAACCGGCGTGTAGCGCCTCGGCCACGACGATGCCGAATCCCTCTTGCAGGGAAGGAACGATAAGCAGATGGTGCGACAGATACGCCTCGGCGAGCTCGCCGACGCTCACACGCCCCATGAGTCGCACGCCGAGCGCGTCGACATCGGTGCCTAACGAGCGGCGCCACGACTCGGTATAGGGACCGACGATCGTGAGACTTGCGGCCGGGTTCTCGTATTTCAACTTCCGGTACGCGTCCAACAGGAGCGTCGCGTTTTTTCGTGGGTCAGTCACGCGACCGACGAACAAGAGTCGCGGCGATTGGGACGCCCCGGGATCGGCGAGCGTACTCGTGCGCGATCGCTCGTGGAGTGCGGCCAGAAAGGCGAGCCCAGGCGGGTGCGTTAGCACCTCGACTCGGTCGGGATCCAGGCCATGGCGTGCGATCATCGCGGCGCGCGTGTACTCGGACATCGCCGTGAGCACGGCGGCCCGTCGATAGATGGCGCCCTCAAGACGTTCGCCGAGCGGCAGGAGCGTGCGATGGACGAAGGCCCCCATGCCGCTCCCGTTTCCGTTGCGGCGCACACCGCGCAGGTCGATGGCGCGCAACTCATCGCGTGCGGTCGTCGCTTCCCACACGATGTAGGGTACCGAGGCTGCGTACAGCGCGCTGGCGTACCGCGAGTTCACCGCCCACGCCGCGCGCCATGCGTGCAGGGAGGCGCGATGTGTCCAGCCCGCGACGAGCGCCTCGCCGTGCACGACGATTGGTTGGGCGCCAAGCACCACGGTCCGATCGGGCATGTCGTCGTTTCGCACGAGCGACGGGCGCACGCTGATGGCATGCGACAGAATGTCGACCGGCGCCACGTTCGCCAGCGCGTCTCGCAGAACCTCCGTGCTAACGGAGTTTCCCGCGGCATCGCCGGGGAGCGTGCCCGCGACCAAGAGGCGCGTCGGCGCAGCCCGCTGGATCACGTGCACCTACGAAGATGACGCGACAACGTCGGCCTCTGGATTGGTCGGCTCGCCGACGCGGAGGAATCGGAAGAGACGCAGGGCCCGCAGCGCGTCGAGCACGCCGGCGACCGCGTGGTCGTGACTGAACACCGCCGCTCGATCTCTTCCCGCCGCGGCCATACGATGGCGTCGCATCGGATCGGATACGAGCATGCGAACTTGCTCTATCATTCGCGATTCATCCGTCGGCGGAAATGTGTAGCCGGTGTCGCCGTCGGCGACGAGATCGCGCGCCGCGCCGACTTCCGATGACACCACGACGGCGCACTCCGCCGTCATCGCCTCGTGCAGGACCACCCCCCACGGCTCTCCAATCGATGGCATCACAAAGATGTCGGATAGCGCATAGAGCTCGGGCAGCTGGCTCTGGTTGACGAAGCCGGTCATGGTGACGTTCGTGATACCGCGCGAGCGCAGACGTTCTTTCAACGTAGCGTCGAGCGGTCCGCTGCCGGCGATGACGACGTGCACTTTATTCTCGAGCACGGGATCGGTCGCAATCGCGAGCATGTTCTCGGGATGTTTTCGCGGGGTGAGCTTACCGGCGAAGAGCACGATGACCCGATCTGATGGTAGTCCCCAACGTGCGAGTGCGTCGATCCGGGTGGCGTCATCGGCGAACCGTGCACCGCGAATGCGCCGCGTATCGCCGGCGTACGGGCAGAAGAACAGATTCTCTTCCCGCGCACCATAGCTCACGTATGCATCCCGATTCGCCTGACCGATGTAGAGCAGCGCGTCGGCGTGAAGAATCCAGCGCCGGAGAACAGCGCGACGAGGGCGATCGTACCAGCGAGATCGGTCTCCGTCGACGCGCAATTCGCTGCGCAGGAGCAAACGCGTTCCGCGCAGAGCGGCCGCCGCCGCGGCGAGCCAATTGCTCGGATAGAGATACCCGTTCACCCACAAGGCGTCGAAGCCGCGCAAGACACGCGTGAATGCGCCGGGATTGATCGCGTGCAACGGGTTGAAGGTGTCTCGAATCGGGCTCACGTTCCACAAGAACCGGTGGCGAAACCCGCTGAGCAGATCGGTGTCCCATACAATGGTGCGATCGAACTGCTTGTCGAAGGACGGACGCGTGCCGAACTCACGGCAGAAAAACACCTCGAGATCGATGCCCGGGGTCGCAGCGAGGCGCTGATAGATCGGTGTGAAATACTGAACCGGATGGGATGCGAGGACTGCCAAGCGACACGACCGCGACGTGGTCACGATGTGGACGCCTCGTGGACCGCGAGCAATTCTCGAATTCGATGGTCCCAGCTGTGCGCAGCGTGCACGACATCATGCGCTCGCGCGGTAACGCGGCGCCGCATCGGCTCGTCGCCTAACGCTTGATCGATGCGGGCGACCAGCTCGTCGACATTCGCGTACGCAACGACCTCGTCGGGCTCATCGAACACCCGCAACAACTCGTCCGTGCGTTCGTGGAGCATGAAGCCGCCGGCGGCCGGGATGTGAAACGTCCGGCTGGTGATGTGATCGCCGGACGATGCGCCGGTTCGCGCCTCGCTGAGAATGGCGAGGTTGATGGCCGACGCGCGGATCGCGCGGACATAGTCCTCACCCTGCACCGTACTCCCCACAATCACATCGCGCAGGACTTTGTTTCGACGGGCAACGGGAGCCCATTGCGCGCCCCAGATGCGCAGCGCGAGCGCCGGTCGCCTGCCCCGGATTTCGGTTAGGACCTGTTCTTTCTTCGGCGACCAGGTGCCGATGAACGAGAGATCGCACGCGTATGGCGCGAGATCAGCCGGCGTCAGGTCGACGATCCGATGAACATCGGAGTCGAAGGCGTGGAGAATCACACTCGCTCGCGTCGCGCCGAGTTGTTCGCGCAGGTCTTTCGGGCCGAAGCTCTTCGTGGTGAAGATCCAGTCGTATGCCGGTAGCGCGCGCGGCACGTACGGACCGTGCACGCGGAACGAGACGTCGGGATAGAAACAGTACGTGCGCACGCCGAGCGCTTTCAGCGCGTTCAAGGATCGAGCGTCGACGAACGTGCCCTTGAACACGAGCAGGAGCTCTGGTTGAAGGGCATTTGCTTGACGCACGAGCTCACGATTGAACTCGCGAACAGCGAGACGTCGCACGGCGCGCGCAAGCGCGCGCATGACGGGCGTGCGCCAGTGAAGCGGGATGAACTCGCGCTCATCCAATACGTGCACGCTCCAACCGGCGCGGCGGAGGGCTTTCATGCCGGCGTATCCGTTGCTGCCTAACCACTGGTCGCACACCACCAGGGCGCGGCGACCACCCGCACGCGACCCTGATGGCGCGCTGTGAGCGACGATCGACGCATCGCGCAACGGTTGGGCGAGCACTACCCGGCCTTCACTGGTTCGTGCTATTAATGGGCAGCGCGACGGACAGGTGGCGCGGCAAGCGCACAGTCCGGAGCCACAGCGACATCGCGACGAGCGTCAGGTACGTCGCGAGGATCGTGACCAGAATCTGGAGATCGGCGCTCAACGTGACGCCGAACCACAAGAGATAGAATCCGAACGACGTACCGAGCTCGCTCGGTCTCTTGCTCCAGAACGACGTCCGCTTCCAGAACATCGCGAGAATCGTCCCGAAGAGCGGGCACCCGACCAGAACGCCCCACCAACCATAGTTGAGATAGAGCTCTCCGGGGATCGTCATGTTCACCGAGTTCGAGTACGTGCCGTCCGGCTCGATCCACGCCTGACCAATGCGCCAGGCGAACCATCCGCCCTTCTGCACGATGGGCTTGTTAGGCCAGATGAACCGCGGCACGAACACGAAACCCAGGTACTGGAGAGTTTGTCCGTTGAGTGGACCATCCTGATCGTAGATCTGCCCGATGCGCGAGAGCTGATTGAAGGTGGTCACGCGAGCGACGACGCCCGGTCGTTCCGCCTGCGATCCCGTCTGCGCGTCGACGGCCGCCGTCGCGGCAACGGCACGCAGTCTATCGACGCCCGTTCCCGCTGTGGATCGCACCTGCGCGAACACAGTGAAGTACACGGCGAAGACGACGATGAGCCCATAGATGGGTATGAACAGCGGGCGCTTGAGCGGCGCGAGTGAGCGGCTTCCCATCACCGAACCGAGAAGCAGCGCGGCGAACGGCGACAAGATGTCGCTGCGCAGATACGCGTAGAAGAAGGCGCGCAAGCCCTCGAGGCACGCGAGGATCACCGCCACCTCCATCGCGCCCTTGACCTTGCGCGACGTGGCCGACCGCGCGAGCGAGAAGATCACCAGCTGCGGCGCGATGAGCAACACTTCCGAGAGCGCGCCTAACGAGCTGCCGAAGCGCACGAGGTGCATGAGGATGCCCAACACACCGATCGCCGGGCCCCACCGCATCAACGTTTGGTCGCTCACGCGTACGGTGAGCGGCGGCATCCAGTTGCCGAGCGCGCGAACGCGCCGGTCCTGCGCGACCAACCGAAAGCCGCCAATCGTGAGCAAGGTTCCGGCAAACGTGAGGAGCGCGGCAAAGTACAGGTAGTCGTCCGTGGCGTAAATGAAATACTTCCCGCGATTTCTGGTATCGGCGTTGAGAAACGCGACGCCGTTTGCCAGGGCGATCACCACGCCGGTGAAAGCGAACACGGTGATCGGTGTGATGCCGCCACGGGATGCCCGCGCGACATCGTCGGCCATGAAACCCATCGAGAGCATGGCAGTGGCAACAGAGAGCTCCACCGGAGAGACGGCCGCGATGGCAATCGCGGCGAACACCGCTCCGCTCCACCACAGAACGAGTGCAAGAAATCGCCAGCCAGAGGCCCGGCGGGCGCGACGCGACGCCCTGACCCGGGCGGGCGAGTCGATCGCCCATGCGGGCGCCGGCGCCGGAACGCTGTACTGCCTGACCTTGCTCATGCGGCGATTGCCCGCACGCCAAAGCGCTCGGCCCAAAGATGGAATATCAGGGCACGCCAGACTGGCACTGCGGCAGTATCATCGCCGGCCACGAGCGCGTCGCGTTGCGCACGATAGTGGTGCGCATCCGATGCGCCGACCGCCGCGATGCGCTCGGCGGTCATGACGCTGTCGACCCAACGGCAGTCTTCGCGCAGCCATCGTGCAAGCGGCGTGTGGAATCCCACCTTGTCGCGCCGCTCGATGACGACGGAGGGAATCACATCGGCGAAGGTGTCGCGCAATACGCGCTTGGTGACACCGCGGTGCACGGCTGCTTCGTATGGCGCGTGCCACATCAACTCGACCAGGCGGTGGTCGAGAAACGGCATTCGCCCTTCGACGGAGAACGCCATCGCGTTCCGATCATCGTAGTGCACCAGGTGCGGGATCGCGAATCGCGTGAACACCTGCGTGACATAGTCATCGAGCGAATCGCGCCGTGCATCGCGCGTGTACCGCCGATAGCCACTCCGTTCCTGCAAGGCAGTTGACGTGGCGGCGGCGAGGCTCGCGACGTACCGAGAGCGGACGCGATCGCGAAGGCCTAACGGCAGCGAGTGTCCGAGCGCCGCGGTGAGAACCCGTCGTTTTCCGGTCCTGCTCCCGAGCGACCAATCGCGAGCCTCGCGCAGCATCGCGAGCGGATGTCCACTGGCAACGAGATGGCCGAGGTAGGCGTTGACCATGGACGGATACCCGAAGAGCAGCTCATCGCCGCCTTGTCCGGACAGGATCACCGGCACGCCTGCGTCGCGCGCGGCCCGCATTAGATGGAAATGCGCCAGTATCGACGTGTCGCCGAACGGTTCTTCTTGGTGGTCGAGCACATCGAGGAGGTGCTCGCGCCACGAGTCCGACGGTGGCCTAACGCGATGGATGATAGGTTGGAACAGGCGCTCGGCGACCGCGTCGAAGTACCGGGTCTCATCGTGCTGCGAGCCCGGGAACTGGCTGGTGAATATGTGGAGCGGGTCGCCATTGCGGAGTTGCTCGGCGATGCCGACGATCGCGGACGAATCGAGGCCGCCGGATAGTGTGGCTCCAACGGGCACGTCGGCGCGGAGCCGGAGCCTAACGGCGTCTTCGGCGAGGTCGCGGAAGCGCGTGCG
Organism: Vicinamibacterales bacterium; assembly: GCA_035279905.1. Classification (GTDB taxonomy): domain Bacteria; phylum Acidobacteriota; class Vicinamibacteria; order Vicinamibacterales; family SCN-69-37; genus DATEGZ01. The sequence continues at coordinate 4,856 of DATEGZ010000053.1, read as the reverse complement.
AAACGCCGCATCGTACGGCAACCGATCGCGCTCGGGGACGACGGGCAAGTCCCAATAGCGTTGGGCCTCGGAGACTCGTCCGTCGGTGACGGTGAAGTAGTGGGCCGCTGGGAGCTGCGACACGCCGGACAGGAAACCGCGACTACCGAGGTGGCCGTACGTGCCCTGAGACAGAAAATCGAAGGCTGCCTGCGTGTCGATGTCGTACCGTACGCCGAGGGCCAGGAAGGCCTTGATTTCACTGGCGAACAAGAAGCTGCCGTCGTTGGCCTTACTATAGTAGAGCGGCTTTTTTCCGGCGCGATCGCGGGCCGCAAACAACTCATGTCGTTGGGCATCCCAGATCGCGAACGCCCACATGCCGTTGAAGCGTTGGAGCGCTTGCGGGCCCCACTCACGATAGGCGTAGAGCACGACTTCGGAATCGGTGTGCGAGCGAAAGCGACATCCGCGCGACTCGAGCTCTCGGCGCAGCGCCTCGAAGTTGTAGACCTCGCCGTTGTAGACCATGGTGTAGCGGCCGGAGTCATCGCGAATCGGCTGGCGGCCGGCGTCGGAGAGGTCGATGATGCTGAGGCGTGTGTGGCCGAGTGCGATGCCGGGGTCGATCCAGGTGCCGCATGCGTCGGGGCCGCGGTGATGGAGCGTGGCGGTCATTCGCTCGATGCGCTTCTGGTACAACTCGAGGTCGTGCGACGCGCTAAACAGGATCCCCGCTATGCCGCACATATCAAACTCTCGACGCACCTAGGGTGCGATTCGAGGCACCGGGAGGACCGTTCAGTGTGCGCAGAAGCTGCATCAACTTGGAGGCCTGGACCTCCATGTTAAGATCGTCGGCTAATATGGCACGTGCCGTAGACCGGCGACGGTCAAACGCCTCACTTTCCCTCAATGTTGTGACAGCACGCGCCAGAGAAGGCGGGTTGAAGTCGTCCACGCAAATTCCCAGCCTTCGTTGCTGAAGCCAGTATCGCAAGTAGGGCTGCCCGGACCCGACGATAGCAAGCCCGTGATATGCGTAATCAGCCAGCTTGTTAGGCGCCGGGTCCGCTGCCTCCCCACCCCATGCGGAATCGTAGAGAACGAAGCCAATGTCGCAGTGAGCAAGCACTCGATCCATCGCGCATCGATCGAGATTGCCAAGAATCGCAACGCGGTTCGCGGCGTCGCACGCCTGAGCAGCGAGGGAGAGTCGGTGCCTGTACTCGTCGTCACCGGGTCCCGCCACAACCAGTCCAACGTCATTTGGCATGTACGCCAAAGACTGGATAATGCGCTCCACATGCTGAACAGGCGAAACGCGTCCAGTATACGCTAGCCTAACTGCGAGCTTGCCGAGTGGCGAGTCAGCGAGTGGGTCCGGACCCCAATCCACTCTTGCCGTCGATCTTCGACTGTTAAGGATCACCTCACCCGGAATTCGACCTGCCGACGTTTCCCGTACTCTATTGAGCCGACTGGCCGATGGAGCGATGACGAAATCGACGTCTCGTAGCCATTTGTGAAGGCGAGTTCGCCGAAAGTCGGTGCCGCTCCAGGACCGTCCAGTACTTGCTTGCTCCAGTTCAAAGGCCCAGTAGCCTACTCGGAAGTCGCCTCTAAGCCGGGCAAGACGAACAGCATGCAAAGCGAGAGCGTCGCAAGCAACCACTGTGGTACGGCATGCTGTATTTCGCGCGCTCGCCCGAATGCGGCGAGATAGATCGATTGGCGATAGCGCCCTGAGGTAACCTGTTCGCCGGCGTACTCGTACAAGCGAACCAGCAACGCAACTCTCGGTTGTGTGTGTGTCGCCCACGTATAGAACCGAGACCTGGCAGCCTCTTTCAAGAAGCGCCCCAGTCATCTCGAATACGGGTGGCAGGAGCCACGGTTCGTATCCAATGACAAACATCAACTCTGTGGTGTCGCCGTTGTCACCCAACGCCCAGTTTCTCCGCGACTATCGACGCTATTCGCATTGCTGCACACCCATCGCCGTACGGGGAGCGCCAAAGGGCCATCTCCTTATAGCGTGTAGGCGAATCGAGCAACGCGGAGGCGTTTGCTACGATACTGTCGCTTTCTACTCCAACAAGAGCAGCGCAGCCTGCCGCCACACCCTCGGGACGCTCAGTCGTTTCGCGCATTACCAGCACAGGCTTTGCGAACGTCGGCGCTTCTTCTTGGATGCCGCCAGAATCAGTCAGTACGAAATGACATTGCTGCATAAGCCCGACGAACAGGCGATAGTCTAACGGACCTGTTAGTTTGATATTCGCTACTCCGGACAAGTTCCTGTTGACGGTTAGGCTGACACTTCGATTCATGTGGACAGGAAAGAGGAACTGTACATCAGCGTAGCGTTGCGCCAGCGTTCGCAGGGCTCGGCAAATCTCTTGCAGACCACGGCCGAAATTCTCGCGGCGATGCGCGGTAACGAGCACCAATCGCGCTGACGGCCGTCGCCAGGCAGCGATTTCTGGATCATCGAATTGCACATGGCTACTGCTAGCGATGAACTGCAATGAGTCGACGATCGGATTCCCCGTCACATGAATCGTATCGGCTGCCACGCCGTCTCGAAGCAGGTTTTGTCGAGCAGAGTCAGTCGGTGCGAAGTGCACATCGGCGATACAGGACACGAGCCTCCGATTTATTTCCTCTGGAAATGGATTGCGCTTGCTCGCCGTCCGAAGACCTGCCTCGACATGCCCAACGGGGATGCCGTGGTAGTACGCTACGAGAGATGCCACGAACGCGCTCGTGGTGTCGCCCTGAACGAGAATCATGTCGGGGTGACGGGCGTGAAATGTCTCGTCGAACGCCCCTGCCAGGCGCGCCGAAAGCTTTGCCAGCGATTGATCGTGTCGCATAGTTGCGAGTTCAATATCCGGTCGCATATCGAACACTTTAAGACCCTGATCGAGCATCTCGCGGTGCTGACCCGTGGAAAGAAGGATGGACCGAAAGGAAGACCGCTTTCGGAGCGCGAGAAGCACGGGGGCCATCTTGAGCACCTCTGGTCGTGTTCCGACGATGACTGCCACTTCCTGTTGCGACATCACAATGCCGCGCTCGATTTGCGCACCTTGACGGCTCCATACCTCAGTGCGGCGAGGACGATTGAGGCGATGTGCTGAACGATTGGAATTTGGCCGTTTTGTTTCGCTATGCCGGCGTCAACGCGAGCGGTCTCGGCTAACGAGGCGCAGAGCGAGAGGTAGCGCTTTGCACACCGTTCGATCGAGAACTCGCGATCGGCGAGTGAGCGGGCGTGACCACACCGGAATTCAAAGGGCGAATCGGCGATCCCAAGGATCTGTTCCACTGCTGCGTTGCAATCGGCGATTGAAAAGAGTCGAAGTACTTCGCGACCGTCCACATCCGACTCATAGTCTTCAAGTCCGCTCACCCGACTTGCGACAACGGAGCAACCCGCAGCCAGCGCCTCCATGACCGCAATGGGCATTCCTTCAAAGTTGGACGGCAGAATCAGTACGTCGGCCGCGCCTAGGCGCTCAGCAACGGCTTCAGTGGATAGCCACCCGTGGAAGAGCACACAATTTGACAATCCTGCGTCTCGAACGGCGACCTCCATGGCGGCGCGATCCTCTCCGTCGCCCAACACGTCGAGTAGTATGTCTTCCCTTTTTTCACGAAGGAGGGTCACAATCCTAACGAGGTCGCTCACCCGTTTTTGCCGCTCCTCGATGCGCCCGACAAAAATCAACCGCAACCTACCGCGTGGTTGAGTCCTCGGATGGGGCGTCCAACTCCGTAGAGGAATTCCACAGGGGATTCTGACAATGGGAAGTGGCGGCTTCGCTAGTTGCTCTCGTAAGCAATTGGCGATCCGGGTCGACACGCAGACGGCAGCTGCCAACATGTCCACGTATTCGTGAGCGAGCCGATAGTAAATGGTCGAATCTGCGTGGAGAACGCCGATCATCGGATTACGGTGACACACAGATGCGGCGCCGGCCCACGCAGCGGAGTCGTCTGATAGCACGACCGGGACATTTTCTGGTACGCTTAATCGCAACGCTTCAGAATAAAATGCAGCTCGGAATGCCACGGTCCCGAGTTCAAATTTCCAGTCGACTTTTGGACAACGCAGGTGGAGGTCGCCACTGCACCGCGTTTCGCGAAGTAATGAGGCCACAGTGGGTCGACCGCCCGATGCTACGAACTCCTTCTCTGGTTCGGGCGCGACGAAATAGACGCGCGCTCCCTGATCGGCGCACGCGATCGCCGCATCTACCATCCAGCGTGTGACCCCGCCGCGGTGGTACGGATGGCAAAGGAAACCGATCTCTCTCCTCTGAGATCCGGTCATCGCTTGGTCAATGTAGTTCGAGTAATCTGGCAAGTTCGCAACGTCCGATCGCAACAACGCAAGTTGCTTCGCGTTGCGATTGGACGCACCGACGTTCTGGCCGCCGGTTGCTTATCGTGGACAGCGCGAGCGCATCGGAGCTGACGGAACTGTAGTCTACTGACACTATAGTGTGCTCACCGGTCGATTGTCGGGGGAGCACGTTAGGCCAGATCCGCTGCACTTGAGTGATCCTCTCTGAATCACGCCGGCCAGCAGTGTTGATGTTACTGGTAGGGCGGACACCAGCGCCTAGGCTCGCTCAGCCACAACCGCGGACAAATGTCCCGAATGCGCCCGACAGGCGAAGCCGCGCCGAGAGAGCCAGCCCTCGCATTGGGCATGCGTGACGCGGTCATGTATCTCGACAGTGATCGCTTGCGCGCGATCGAGCCACGCCCCGGCATTTGCCAATACAGTGCCTTCCGCTCCCTCGATATCCATCTTCACATAGTCGATCTGTTGGTCATCTAGGCCTAACGAGTGGAGAATCGAC
>DATEGZ010000052.1:0-5373 GCA_035279905.1 Vicinamibacterales bacterium | reverse complement strand
CCGGCCGATGATGGATCGCCGAAGCACGTGCCGGGGAGCACGCAGGCGTTCACGCTCACGCAGATCCGCGACGGCTTCAACATCGCCGACTGGTTTCCCGAGGATCACCCCAAGCCGCCGGACATCGTGCTGACCGGCCGGCGGCCGGACGCTCGCGCGTGCGGGCTGTGTCACTACCCGAACGGACGCGGCCGCCCGGAGAACGCCGGCCTCGACGGTTTGCCGGCCGCCTACTTCACGCAGCAGATCGCCGACTTCAAGCGCGACCTTCGCAAGAGCGCGGAAACGCGCAAGACGAACACCGCGATCATGACTGCGATCGCGAAAGCGATGACCGACGACGAAGTGAAGGCGAGCGCGGAGTACTTCTCGTCGCTCAAGCGCACGGCCTGGATTCGCGTCGTCGAAACCGCGACGGTGCCGAAGACGCGGCTGTCGGGCGGCATGTTCCTGCCGCTCGACGGCGCCGAGACCGAGCCGACGGGCGACCGCATCATCGAGGTGCCCGACCATCCCGATCAGACCGAGCTCCGCGATCCGCGATCCGGATTCGTCGCCTACGTGCCCGTGGGCAGCATCAAGAAGGGCGAAGCGCTCGTCACGACGGGAGGCGGCGGCCGCACGATCGCGTGCGGCGTCTGTCACGGCGCGGATCTGCACGGCCTCGGCCCGGTGCCGGGGCTCGCGGGACGATCGCCGAGCTACCAGGCGCGCCAGCTCTTCGACATGCTGGCGGGCACGCGCAAGGGGCTCTGGAGCGATCTGATGAAGGCCGTCGTCGCGAAGCTCACGCCGGACGAGATGCTGGCGATTGCGGCGTACACCGCGTCACGCCCGGCGCAGTAGATCGCGCGGCGCGCGCGCGAGCTTGCGCCACGTCAGGAGGTGACCGAAGAGAGCGGCCGGCACGAGGACGCCCGGCAGCCAGACGTATGGCGGATCGGCCACCCACGTGTTGAGCCGATCGGGGCCGAACGCCGCGAACGTCGGCAAGGACGCCACGGCGATCGACACGATGTTGACGAGCAGCAGGGAGCCGAGCAGGTTCCAGGCGACGATCAGTCCGCGCGTCGCGCGCCCGCGCGAGGCCAGGATCGCGACGGGAATGGCGGTGAGGCCCGTCAGGATGTCGAAGTTCCAGCCGGAAAACGACATCTGCACCGGCATCAAGCCGTCGCTCGCGGCGCGGTGCATGACGAGCTCGAGCGGCAGCCGGAAGCTCTGGTAGCCGATCAGCGCCGCGAACGACAGCCGATCAGCGGCGCGGGCGCCGATCGCGCTCGACGCCACGACGACGGCCAGCATCACGCTCGCAGCAATCAGCAGCGGGAATGGCGGCGGAACACGGTGCCACTCGGCGAGGACGCCGCGCGCGGCGAGCACGAACTGTACCGTCATGAGGACGGCAAGGACGCCGCCCGTGCGTGCCGCCGACACGCCGGCGCGACGTATCAATACCGTCAACCACGCCGCAATTAATATCGCGAGCGTCGCAATCGCTAAGGAAATCAACACCAGTCACATCCTATGCCGCCGACGGCGCGCGTCAACTTCTGTTACGATGACGCTACGCGGAGGATTCGTGCAGAATTCACGGCCAACTCAGAACAAGCGTGCACGCGAACGAGCCCGGCAGGAGCGGCAGCAGATCAAGGCCGCCCGGCGCCTCGAGGCGAAGCAGCGCAAGGCCTCCGCGCCTGCCGCCAGTGGCGACGAAGATCCTGACATCGCAGGCATCGTTCCCGGGCCGCAGCCATCGCCATGGGGCGAGGACTAGGCCTAGAGTGCTCCATTACCCGCGTCGCATCGCGTCGCGTCTCGTCGAAGTCTTCGTTCAATCGCTGACCTGTTCGCGCAATTCCGCTGATTCTGATTCTATCGAGGTACCGGCGTGGGACTGAGTGTGTGGCTGGTGAACCCGAGTCGTGTCTCGTTCGGCGTGGCGGTCATCACGCCGCGCTGGCTCTACGTCCTGGCCGCGGCGACGGGCACCGAGTGGGGCGATCCCCGCATCGTCGATGAGACGCTTGGACATATCGACCTCGACAAGATCTCGAAGGGCGATGTCGTCGGCATCGGGATCCATACGAGCAACGCCCGGCGCGGGTACGAGATCGGGATCGAGGCGCGGGCCCGCGGCGCGTGGGTCGTGTTCGGCGGGATCCACGCGACGCTGTTTCCCGAGGAAGCGCTCGAGCGCGGCGGCGCGCACGCAGTGGTCCGCGGCGACGGCGATCTCGTCTGGCCGCAGGTCATCCGTGACTGCCTGGCGGGCCGGCCGACTCGAATCTACGAAGGCGGCAAGATCGAGGGCGACTCGTTCGTGCCGGCGCGGTGGGACCTGCTGCCGCCTGACAGCTACATGTGGGGATCCGTGCAAACCGTGCGCGGGTGCCCGAAGCACTGCTCGTTCTGCTCGGTCTGGCGCACGGACGGCCAGCGGCCGCGCATGCGGATGGTGGACGCGGTCATCGGCGAGATCGTGGCGTTGCGCCGGCTCGGGTTCCGTTTCATCGCGCTGGCCGACGACAATTTTTATCCCGTGCCGCTCAGCGACCTCGCGGCCGCGCGCCGACGCGCCGACCCCACGCGCCTGCACGAGCTCGAGGCGCTGCGGCAGGAGCGATTCGAGCTGATGGAACGGCTCGCCGCGCTGCCCGACGATCTGATCTTCTACACACAAATCACGATGGAAGCGGCGGAGGATCCCGAGTTCCTCGACGCGATGCGCCGCGCGCACATTCGCGGCGCGCTCGTGGGCGTGGAGGCCGTGACACCCGAAGGCCTCAAGGATATCTACAAGGGATTCAACCTGGCCGGCGAGGCGCTCGTGACGCGCCTCCGCGAGTTCCGGCGTCACGACATCCACGTGCTCGGCTCGTTCATCTTCGGCTTGCCGAGTGATCGCGTCGAGACGTTCGACACGACGCTCGCGCTCGCGCAGCGCGCCAACCTGACGTTCGCGCAGTTCGTGCTGCTCACGCCGTTTCCTGGTACGGTCGACTTCGAGAAGTGGGCCAAGACACAGGACGACACGCCGAAGATCGAGGGTGTTCCGGTGACGACGCACTGGCTGATCCCAGAGCATCTCCGGCCCAAGATCTTCGCCCCGCATCCGACGATGTCCGCCGAGGAAATTCGCGCGCGGACCCAAACAGTGTGGGACCGCTTCTACGGATGGGGACCAGTGTGGTCGCGATCGGCCGTTGTTTCGTCCCTCCGCTTTCGGCTCGCGTTCGTCCTCGTCTCCAAGCTGTACCGGCAGATGTACGCCAACACCGGCATCGCGACTGACAGCGCGCGCGTCGCGCGATCGGCGCAGTGGGCGAAGTGGATTGGTCGTGCATGCCGGCGGCTGTTCATGGGCCAGCCGATGCCGAACCTCGCGGTGCCCGTGGCACCGGTTCGGATTCAGACGAACGAAATTCAGACGAACGAAGCGGGGTAGCGCGCGTGCGCGCGCCTCAGGTCGTCGCCTTCTTGCGGCGAGTCTTCGTGGGGCGCTCGGGCGCCGGCTGATCGCTCTTGCTCAGCGAGACCATGTCGGTGATGAACTTCCGCCGTCCGTGCTCGTCGAACTCGATCTCGGTATAGCGCTCGTCGGACGACGTGATGGTTCCGGCGCCATAGTTCGCGTGACTGACGCGACTGCCCGCACCAAAACCCTTCACGTGACCTCCCTCAATGATGTTCGGTTCGCCGAGCCGCTGGACGCAGACGGCCCCAGAGGCTTTCTGACCGCCCGCGCGCCACAAGCATATCGCGACCCGGGCCAAACGGTACGCGCCGGTCCACCCTCATCGGGCGTCCCGGCGCGCATCGGTCAATAGGACAATAGGGACAGGCTTACCAGCGCGGCTCGCGCCGGCGGCCACCGAAACCCCCGCCGCCGCCACGATTTCCGCCGCCGCCGCTCCCGCCGCCGCCGAACGGACGGCCGCCGCCGCCCGCTACCATCGGCCGTGCCTCGTTGACCGCCAGGCGGCGGCCATCGACTTCAGCCGTGTTGAAGCGCTCGATCGCGGCGCGCGCGCCGTCCTCGGTCTCCATCTCGACAAACGCAAAGCCGCGCGACTGTCCCGTGGCCTTGTCCCGCATCACGCGGACCGAGGTGACGGGCCCGGCCTGGTTGAACAGGTCTTCGAGCGTGCGCTCTTCAGTCGAAAACGGCAGGTTGCCGACGTAGAGTTTTCGATTCATCGTTCTTCTCTCTCGCTTCTCTCATCCGTTCAAAAACGGATGTGGCGCCTAAGAATGCGCCCGGTAATTAGCCAAGTGGACCATCCACAAACTGCTGCAGGGACTAGAGGGAACGAGAAAGGGGACTCGTCGGCTCTGGGCGATGTCAGCGGCGGGCTAACGTATAGGTTCCACGATAACGCCCAAACCGACAAGGATGCAACACCGCCTCCCGGGCTACTCGCGTCTCAGAACGGTCATGGGATCCGTCGACGCGGCGATGTGAGCGGGGCGGTAGCAAGCCGCGAGTGAGACCACCGCCAGCGCGGCGGCCACTCCAGCAATCGTCCCGGGATCGGCCGGTGTGACGCCGAAGAGGAAGCTGCTGAGCGTCCGGGCGGCCAGAATGGCGGCGATGACGCCGCCGGCCAGCCCGAGTGCGGTGACCTGCAGGCCGCTGCCCAGGACGAGTCGGAGCAAGTCGCCGCGATCGGCGCCGAGCGCGGCCCGCACCGCCATCTCCCGCCGCCGCTGGGACACCGCGTACGACATCGTCCCGAACACGCCGAGCGCGGCGAGGAGCACGCCCGTCACGCCGAAGGCGGTGAAGAGCACCGTGATGAAGCGAACGGGTTGCACGAACGCGGCGACATCGGCGGCCACCGTCCGCTGCGCGTCGAGCACGAGGGCCGCGTCCGTCTGGCGCACAGCCGTCTGCATCGCGGTCATCGCGGGCGCGACGTCGCCGCGAGCGCGGACGACGAGCGTGAGATTTGCCGCGGGAAACTGCGCGTACGGCACGTAAACGCGCGAGACGACGAAGCCGTGCATCGCGCTTCGACGAATGCTGCCGACGACGCCGACGATCGTGGCCTGCGGCGCGGCGCTCGCCGGCGCGCCGAGCCGGATGACGTCGCCAAGCGGGCTGCGGCCGGGCCACGCCTGCCGCGCGAACTCCTCGTTGACGATGGCGACGAGCGGCGCACCCGGGCGATCCGTGTCGCCGAACACGCGGCCTTGCCGCACCGGCACGCCCATCGCTTCGAAGTACGCGGGCGTCACGCCTTCAATGGCGTTGGGCGCGCCCGCGGTCACGGCGGCGTTGCCGCGGTTGGGCAGCGAGAACTGCGGCCGCGCGCCGACTCCGCCGGAGAGCGCCCACGCCTGCGCGCCGGCCGCGCTGACGGCCGGGTC
>DATEGZ010000051.1:0-14455 GCA_035279905.1 Vicinamibacterales bacterium | reverse complement strand
GCAAAACGTAACCTGGGTGCCTTACGTTTTGCGTAAAACTACTCCCGGCGTCGTTCTCGCAGATGCTGCTCCATCTCCTCGAGCGACCGCGGCCAGTCTTCGCGGAGCAGCCGCGACAGGCTACGGTCGGCGAGCAGCTTCCCGCCTGTCTGGCACGCCGGACAGTAGTTGGCCTCGTTGGCGGCGTAGCGGATGCGTTGAATCGGCGTCCCGCACACCGGGCACGGCTGGCCGAATCGCCCGTGCGCGGCCATGCCCTCGCGAAACGCCGTCACCTTCTCGGGAAACGCGTCGCCCGTCTCGGCGATGAGCGCGTCGCGCCATCGCGTGAGCACGGCAATCGCGGCCGCGTGCAAGCGCGCGATCTCTTCTCGACCGAGCCGGGTCGTCAGCTGCATCGGTGACAATCGCGCGGCGTGAAGAATCTCGTCCGAATAAGCATTGCCGATGCCGCTCAGCAGCCGCGGATCGGTCAGCGCGCGCTTGAGCGTGTGATTCTCGCGCCTCAGCGCGGCGCCAAACGACTCCACGCTCGACGTCAGCACGTCGATGCCACCGGGGTCGAGCGCTTCCAGCCCCGCACGCCCGCTCGCCAGATGCAGCGACGCCCGCCGCTTCGCGCCCGCCTCGGTGAGCAGCAGCGTGCCGTTCTCGAATTCAAACGCCGCGAGGCCGACTTTCCCCGGAATCGACGCGCCCGGCGGCTTCCATCGAAACCGGCCCGCGACCATCAGGTGAATTACGACGAACACGTCATCGTCGAGATGCCAGACAACGCGCTTGCCGAGACGCGAGACGTCGCGCACGACGCGGCCTTCTGCAGCCTGCAACGGCGGATCGACCGTGCGCAGCAGAAACGGGCTCGCGATGCGGACGCGGTTCAGCCGCCGCCCGACGATGCGCGGGCGCAGCGCGTGGAGATACAGCTCGACATCGGGCAGCTCGGGCACTCGCGACAGTGTCTCCCAGGGACCGAAAGACTTTGCGCCTCTCAGTCCCACTCACTGGAGGCGTATCTTGCACATTGGACGCTACATCGCCGGGGCCGCACTCGCTGCGGCGCTGCCCGTTTTCTCTCTGGTGAGCGGCAATCCGCGGCCAGACATCACCCAGTATCAGACCGACCACGGCCAGCACGGAACCGATCCGGCCGGCGGCGTGATCGATCAGGTGCGCAAAGCGACGGCGGGCTTTCGCGACTTCAAGGCCGTCAAGGACGCCGAGTACACGCAGTTCCTGGGTTGCGTCAGCAGTCCCCAGGAAGGCGCGATGGGCATTCACTTCGTCAACCAGAAGTACGTCGGCGACGACGAGCTCGACATCAACAAGCCGGAGGCGCTGATCTACGAACCGTACCGAGGCGAATACCGCCTCGTCGGCGTCGAGTACATCGTGATGGTCGATGCCTGGCAGGCGCATCACAAGGAGCCGCCGGTGCTCGCGGGCCAGACGCTGCAGTACCAGGGCAGCCCGAACCGGTACGGCTTGCCGGCGGTCTACGAGCTTCACGTCTGGGCGTGGCGCGACAATCCGCACGGCACCTTTGTGGACTGGAATCCGCGCGTCGCCTGCGGCGGCTAGTCCGGGGCGGTCATGCGATCATCGTCTCCAAAGGACGTGTCGCATGACCACCTACAAGGTCGGGTACTTCGTCGGGAGTCTGGCGCGCGAGTCGATCAATCGCAAGCTCGCGCACGCGCTGGTGAAAATCGCGCCGCCGCAGCTGCAGCTCAGCGAAATCTCCTTCGGCAATCTTCCGCTCTACAGCTACGACTACGATCATGACTTTCCCCCGGTGGCCAGGGCGTTCAAAGAAGCGCTCGCCGCGGTGGACGCCGTGTTGTTCGTCACGCCCGAATACAACCGATCGATTCCCGGTGCGCTGAAGAACGCGATCGACTGGGCGAGCCGTCCGCGCGGACACAATTCGTTCACCCGCAAGCCCTCGGCAATCATCGGCGCGTCGACGGGCAAGATCGGGACGGCGATCGCTCAGGGGCACTTGAGAAGCATCCTCGCGTTTTGCAACTCGCCCCTGATGAACTCGCTCGAGGCCTACATCCAGTTCGAGCCTGGCCTGATCACCGACGAGGGCGAGGTGACGAACGAGTCGATTGCGGCGTTCCTCAAGAAGTACATGGAGGAGGTCCACGCCTTCATCGCGCGCGTCTACATGGTGCTGCCGCGAAACGCCTAGAATGTCCGCGTGGCATCGCTCCTTCGATCGATCCTGTTCGTCCCCGGCACCCGCGCTGACCGGTTCGACAAGGCATTCGCCGCCGGCGCCGATGCGGTGGTCCTCGACCTGGAGGACGGCGTCGAAGCGAGCCGCAAGGCGGACGCCCGGCGCGCGGTCGCCCAATGGCTGAGCGCCAGCGTGGCGTCCCGCACGGCGCGATTCGTGCGCGTCAACAGCGTGCGGTCCGCGTGGATTGAAGAGGATCTGGCGTGGCTGTCGTCGGTCACCGCTCACGTCGACGCGGTGGTCCTGCCCAAGGCCGAGTCGGCAAAGGACGTCGAGCGCGTGGCCGCAGCCGCGCCATCGCGGCGCGTGATTCCCCTGCTCGAGACGTCACGCGGCATCGTCGGCGCCGCGTCGATTGCCGGCGCGACCGCCGAGATACCCGCGCTGCTCTTCGGCGCGGAAGATCTCACGGCTGAGCTCGGCATCCCGCGGACACTTGCCGGCGACGAGATTCTGCTCGCGCGATCGCAGGTCGTGCTCGCGGCCGCGACGATTGGCGCTGATGCGATCGACGCCGTCTTCGTCGATCTCAAGTCTCCGGATCGCCTGCGCGAGGACGCGACGCGCGCCCGCGCATTAGGGTTCCGCGGCAAGATGGCGATTCACCCGGATCAGGTCGCCATCATCAACGACGTGTTCACGCCGACTCCGGACGAAATCGCGGCAGCGCAGCGCCTTCTGGACGCCGACGAAGCGGCCCGCACGCGAGGCGAAGGCGCGTATCGCGTGGACGATCGCATGGTCGACGCACCAGTCATCGCGCGGGCCCGCCGAATTCTCGAGCGGGCCAAGCGAAGCTAGGCCTGCGTGTACGCCGTCTTGACGATCGTGTAGAACTCGCGCGCGTACGTCCCCTGCTCGCGCGGGCCGTAGCTGGACTTCTTCCGCCCGCCGAACGGCACGTGATAGTCGAGCCCCGCCGTCGGCAGATTCACCATCACCAGACCGCTCGTCGAGTTCCGCTTGAAGTGGGACGCGTGCTTCAGTGACGTCGTGACGATGCCGGCGGACAGCCCGTACGGCGTGTCGTTCGCCGCCGCGAGCGCGGCCTCGTAGTCCTTCACGCGAATCACCGCCGCGACCGGACCGAACACTTCCTCGCGATTGATCCGCATCTGCCCGGTGGTCTCGGTGAAGAGCGCGGGCGCCATGTAGAAGCCGTCGGTCTCACGCTTCAGGCGCTCGCCGCCGTGCACGAGCTTCGCGCCTTCCTTGCGGCCGATCTCGACGTACTCGAGGTCCTTCTCGAGCTGACGAGCGTCGACGACGGGACCGATCTCGATGCCGGGCTTCAGCGCGTCGTCGATCACGAGCTTCTTCATACGGTCGACCATCGCGGCCACGAACTTGTCGTGAATGCCGTCGGTGACGATCAGGCGGCTCGACGCGGTGCACCGCTGCCCTGCCTGAAAATACGCGCCGTTCACGGCGATCGCGACTGCCGTCGGCAGATCCGCGTCGTCGAGCACGATCAGCGGATTCTTACCGCCCATTTCCAGCTGCACGCGCGACCCGGCGGCGACAGCGGCGGCCGCCACCGACGGCCCGACATCCTGCGAGCCGGTGAAGCTGACGGCGTCGATGTCCGGCGATGAGGCCAGCGCGGGACCCAGCTTCGATCCCGGCCCCATCACGAGGTTGAGCGCGCCCGGCGGCAGGCCCGCGCGCTGGACGATGTCGGCGATGGCCCACGGCGACGCCGGCACGAGCTCGGCCGGCTTGAACACGACGGTGTTGCCGAACGCCAGGGCCGGCGCAATCTTCCACGCCGGAATCGCGAGCGGAAAATTCCACGGCGTGATCGCCGCGACGACGCCGAGCGGTTCGCGCGTCACCTCGACGTCGATGCCGGGCCGCGTCGAGTCGAGACGCTCGCCGGCCAGGCGCACGGCCTCGCCCGCGAAAAACTTGAAGATCATCCCCGCGCGCGCCGCCTCGCCGATGCCGTCAGCCAGCGGCTTGCCTTGCTCGCGCGCGAGCATCTTCCCGAGCTCGTCCTTGCGGGCGAGAATCTCCGTGCCGGCCTTGTCGAGCACGTCGAAGCGTTCCTGCGGCGTCGTGCGCGACCATTTCGCGAACGCCTGCCGCGCCGACGCGATCGCGTCTTTCAGCTCGACCGTCGTGGCTCGCGCGAACTCGCCGACGACGTCGGCGGTGTTGGAGGGGTTGATGTCCGGCTGGCGGTCCACCGAATCGATCCGGCGGCCGTCGATGAGATTCGGATAAGTTGTCATGGCGGCGTTGTAGGAGATCCTATCGCGTTAGGCGACAGCGCGAGAGTGATCTCCACGCCGAGGCCGCCCCCGGGCGTGTTGACCGCGCGAATCGAGCCGCCGTGCATCTTCACGACGCGGTCGGCGATCGCCAGCCCGAGGCCGGCGCCCGCCGATCGTTCGCCGCCTCGCGCATCACCGCGCCTGAACGGCAGAAACACGTCCGCGAGTTGCTCCAGCGGAATTCCTGTACCGTGGTCCCTCACCTGAATGCACGCCATGGCGGGTTTGCCCGGCCGGGCATGCTCGAGGTCGATCTCGACCGTTGTCCCGGGCGCTGTGTGGCGGACCGCATTGCGGACGACGTTCTCGATCGCGCTTCGCACCAGCTCGGCAACGCCGGACATGTGACAAGCGTCGGCTTGGCCCATCGCGACGCGCCGATCCGAGGCTCGGGCCTCGTAGTCCGCGTCCGAGGCGATCTGTTGCACGAGGTTGGTCAGATCGAACGCCTCGCGAGGCCCGGCGTCGACGCCGCTGTCGATGCGCGCCAGCGTCAGCGACTGTCCGAGCAGCTGGTCGATCCGATTCGCCTCGTGCTCGATGCGATCCAAATCAGCTGCGAGCGCCTCCGGCGAGGCGCCCGTCTCGCCGGCGTGCCGGCGCGCCAGGCCCGCGGCCACGGTCAGCCGCGCAAGCGGGGACCGCAGCTCGTGCGAGACATCGGCGAAGAGCTGCCGATCAGACGCGACGAGCGCCGACACGCGATCGGCCATCACATCGAAGTCCCGCCCGAGTGCGCCGATTTCGTCTCGGCGCGCCTTGAACGTCTCGCCCGCGCGCGCATCGAGCTGCCCCTCGGCCATCCGGCCGGCGACCTCTCGAAGCTGCACGAGCGGCCTCGTGATGTGGCGCGCGAGCAGAAAGCAGATGAGACCGGCGACCACCGCAACGATCGACAGCCGCAGCGCGGGATACTCGTCGAGCGTGTTGAGAATCGCCGCCCACCGCTCGTGCGGCAACCGAAACACCACGACATAGTGCCGGCCGCTCGCGCCTTGCGCGGGCGCGAGCGCGAAGTCGTGCCAGGCGACGAAGCCCGACAGCGACTCGGTCGATCGGCCGAGAACCCGGCGCGCGGCGGTCACCGTCGGCGCGAGCGCGTCCGGAACGACGGTGAGTGGCTCAGCGTGATCGTCCAGCAACGCCGCGGCGAGGGGCACGCGCTCCAACTCGCCGGTGAGCGCGTCAGCGCCGCGCGATTCGTACGCGGCCACCAGACGCGGGGCGATCTCTTCCGCGAGTGGCCTCAACACGGTGTTCACGCGCCGCATCTCGGTCCTGACGGCCGTGATCTCGAGCAGCACGCCGAGCAGCACGACGGCGAGGAAAAAGGACAGAAAGATCTTGGCGAAGAGACTGCGCACGTCAGCTGCCGGCGGCCCCGGGCCGCGCATAGAGATAACCCACGCCCCGCACGCCCTTGATGCGCTCGGTGCCATCCGCGTGTGGGCCGATCTTCTTCCGAAGGTTGTAGATGTGCGTGTCGATGCTGCGATCGAACGGCGAGAACTCGCGGCCGAGCACGTCGCGGACGAGCGCTTCACGGCTGATGACCTGGCCGGTCGCGCGCGTGAGCGTTTCGAGCAGATCGAACTCGACCGTCGTCACGGGAACCGCCGTGCCGTGGCGCCGGACCAGCCTCGCGCCGGGGTCGACCTCCAGGTCCCCGACGACGATCGGATCCGCCGGCCCAGTGTCGATCCTTGGCGTCGTTCGGCGCAGGATCGCGCGAATGCGGGCCGCAAGCTCCTGCGGGTTGAACGGCTTGGGCAGGTAGTCGTCGGCGCCCAGCTCCAGACCGAGCACACGATCCAGGGCGTCGCCCTTCGCAGTCAGCATCAGGACCGGCAGCGCCGACGACGCCCGGATTCGGCGCAGCAGGTCGAACCCGCTGACGTTCGGCAGCATCACGTCGAGCACCACGAGCGCGTACCCGCCTGCAAGCGCGCGATCGACGTCGGCCGCGCGGCCGGAGCCGACGTCCACCGTGAATCCCTCGACGGCCAGATACTTCGCCACCAGCTCGCCGAGCTCGGCGTCGTCGTCGATCACGAGAAGGCGGGTGGCCATGACGCGCTGTCCGATCTTAGACACAGGCCGCGCGCCGGCTCGTGAAGATTCGTCAAGCGCGCTCGACAATTCTTGACGCGGCGTTGGCGCATCTTGGCGGACGGCGCCGCGTCGCCCTCGTATCATCCCGCTGTGACGCGTATCCTCCGCGATGCCGCCCGGGATCTCCTGTACGCCCTTCGCGGGCGCTGGATCGGCCGCGGGCCCGCGGTGATGGCCGTGTTGTCGCTCGCGCTCGGCATCGGAGGCAGCGTCGCGATCTGGTCGCTCGTCGACGTGCTGCTCGTCCGTCCGTTACCGGTCGAGAATCCCGCGTCGCTGGTGGTGATCGAGCGCCGCTTCGAGCGAGGCACGGCCGACTACATTACGTACCCCGCCTTCGAGCGTTACCGCGATGCCGGAATCTTCGACACGGTCACCGCGTCGATGATCGTGGAGCGATCCGGGGTGCGATTGAACGGCGACGCGTCACGGACCGCGACGCTGCGCGTTGGCCTCGTCGCCGGCAACTACTTCTCGACGCTGGGCGTTCGTGCTGCCGCAGGCCGGCTGTTCGGGCCTGACGATGACCGCGTCGATGGCGCAGGAACCGTCGCGGTCATCAGCGCGCCGTGCTGGCAGCGCGAATTCGGCGGCAAGCCGGACGCGATCGGCGGGACGTTCACGATCGGCACGACGACGTTGACGGTCATCGGCGTCGCGAACACGCCGTTCGTCGGCGAGAACGTCGGCGAGGTAACTGACGTGTGGGTGCCGGTGTCGATGCAATCTCAAGTCGTCACCGAGAATCCAGGCCTCCGGCAGAGCGCCAGCTCGAACTGGATTCGGGCGATCGCGCGACTCCGGCCGGGCCAATCGCTCGAACAGGCGCAGTCGGCTGCACAAGCCGTGTTTGCGGGCTTGCCGGCGACCAGCACGCAGTTTGGCCCGGCGAAGGTCGTGCTCGAACCGGCCGGACGCGGCTTCTCCCCGGCTCGTGAGATCTTCGGAGCGCCGCTGGCCGTCCTGGCCTCCGCCGTCACGCTCGTGCTCTTGATGGCGTGCGGCAACGTCGCGATGCTCGTCCTCGCCGGGACAGGAGCGCGCAGGAAGGAAATCGCGGTGCGGCTCGCGATCGGCGCGAGTCGCGGACGCCTCGCGCGGCAGCTGGTGATCGAAAACGCGCTGCTCGCCGGCGTGTCCTGTCTCGCCGGCTTGTTCATCGCGATCTGGCTGACGAAGATCGTGAGCGCAATCGCCGCCACGGGCCGCATGTCAATCACGTTCGACGTTCACGCCGACACGCGCTTGCTTGGCATCACGGCGTTCGTCGGGTTGATCACCGTTCTGATCGTTGGCGTAGCGCCCGCCGCTCGAGCGGCCCGTACGTCGCTGACGCCAGCGATTTCCGGCTCGGGCAACGCCGCACGGGGCACCACGCTTCGTGGTGGCAAGCTTCTCGTGGTCGGGCAAATCGCGGCGTCGGTGGCGCTGCTCATCACGGCGGTGCTCTTCCTGCGGACGTTGCGCAACCTCGAGACCGAGGATGTGGGCTTCGAGCGCGATCGCGTGTGGATGTTCTGGATGTCCACCCTCGAATCAGGGCGCCAGGGTCAGGCGCTCGCGTCCCTGTTTTCGGCGGCGCACGAGCGGCTTGCAACGATGCCCGGCGTGCTTGCCGCGAGCCTCTCAACGGACGGCGTGCTCAGCGGCTTCATCGGCCTCCGAGCGGTGACGGTTCCAGGACGCGGACTGACGGACATCGAAGACTCCAACGCCGAGTGGAACATCGTCGGCCCGAACTTTTTCGACGCCGTGGGCATGCGCGTGCTCGCCGGGCGTGATTTTGGACCCTCGGACACCGACACCGCGCCTCGCGTCGCCGTCGTCAACGAGACGATGGCGCATCGATTCTTCGCTGACGCGAACCCGATCGGAAAGCAGTTCTCGTTCGGCCGGGAGATCAACCATCCCATCGAGATCGTCGGCGTCGTCCGCGACGCGAAATACTTCTCCGCGCGCGACGAGCCGGTGCCGATGGTCTTCCTGCCCTATCAGCAGGACGTGCCGCACCTTTTCCGGATGTGCGTCGTCGTGCGACTCGCGTCTGACACGCCGGCGCTCGTCACCCGCATCCGCGAAGCGCTGGCTGGCCTCGATCCAGCCGTGCCGGTTCGACTGGTCAATACGACGACGGACCAGCTCGGTCGGTCGCTGAGCCAGGAACGGGTGACGGCGTGGTTCGCGGGATTCTTCGGGAGCGTCGCGGCGATCCTGGCGTGCGCCGGCGTGTTCGGCGTCATGTCGCAGATCGTGACGCGACGCACGCGAGAGATCGGCGTTCGTATCGCCCTTGGCGAGAGCCGCGCGGGCATCCTGGCGCGCGTTCTGCGTCAGAGTGTCGCGCTCGCCGCCGCCGGCATCGCCATTGGTGTTCCCGTCGCGTGGCTCTCGGCGCGCGCAGCCCGCTCGCTGCTGTTCGGCGTCTCGCCCGCTGATCCGGCGTCGATCGCCGCCTCAGCGGTCCTGCTGTTATGCGTGGCCATCGCCGCCACGATCGTTCCGGCGCGCCGCGCCGCCACGACTGATCCGATCGTTGCGCTTCGAACCGAATGAGTCCGCTGAGGAGGCCTACCGTGCGCAGACTTCATACGTTCATGTTCATCGTCCTCGCCGTCACGACGGTCCTGGCGCAGGCCGACGCCGCGCAGACGCTCCCGGGCCGCTGGGAGGGTCAGCGCCCAGCGGAGTCGAGAGTCGACAACGTCGCGCTGGTGTTCGCGCGGACTGACAAGGGACTGACCGGCGAAGCGTGGCTGAATGGCAAGCTGTTCGACACGCTGACGGAGATCAAGGCCGCTGGCACCAACGTGACGTTCAACATGAGTGACCTGAACTTCACGGCGACGCTTCGCGGGACGTCGATGGAGATCACCGCCCATTTCGACGGGCGCGATCTCTGGACGATGACGCTGACGAAGAAGGACGCTCCTCGCTGACTACCCGAGCGGCCCGTGCAAATCGTGCTCATTGCAAATCGCGGCCCACGCGTCGAGCGGCTCACGTCCGAACACCACCGCGAGCACCCGGTCGAAGGGCATGATGTGTTGATCGCCGCGCGAAAACACCGGACCTTCGCCGGGCCCGGCCGAGCACGTCCAGCCGCGATCGTAGAGCATCACCGCCACGGCGCAGCCGATCACGATGCCGAGGCGCCGGACCAGCTCCTCGCTCTTGACGTAGCCCTCGCCTTTCACTTTCAGGTCGGCGGCGAGTTGCGTCGACGCCTGCATCGTTGAAGGCAGCTGGTCGATCTCGATGCGCTTCAGCGTGCTGCGGTGCGTCTCCATCGTCTTCCGCCACATCGGCACGGACACGTCGGCGGTGACTGAGGCCCACGCAATGCGTTTCAACGGCGGATCGCGTCGGTCGAGCTGGAACAGAGTGAACTCGAGCTCGTCGACCTCGTTGAGCAGCGTCACGGCGTAGGCGCCGGATGACTCGACCTCACCCTTCACGCCGATCGCGTCGAGCCGATCGACGAGGGGCGGGTGGCTGTCGTAGTCATCCGCGGCCGCCGGCGGCTCCAGCGTCTCGAGCATCGTCCGTGTCGCCGGCGCCGTGAGGAATTGCGAAAACCCGGCGGCGATCGGCGGAAAGTGGCCGGCTTGAATGATCGGGACGACCTCGCTGCCCATGTACCACTGAAACGCAAACGCGGCGCGATGGACCTTCCGCAAGCCGGAGCCGAGCGGCGCCGCGCCTACAGCATCAGCCGCCACTCGATCGGCGACGAATTCCTGATGCCGCGATACGCTCGACGACACTCTCAGGAACACGCGTCCGTACGCCCTGAACGGTGCCGCGATGAACGATCCGGCGGTTTCCTGCAGCGTTCGGCCGATCGCGGCGCGCGTGCGGTACACGAGCGGTCCGAGACTCACGTCGCCGCCGCGGTAGTGTCCGAATTCATGTGCGAGCACGGCCTTCAGCTCGTCCACGGTCAAGACGGTGAGCAACGGGAGCCCCAGTCCCATGATGCGCTGCCCGCCGAAGCCGCCGAAGCCGCCGCGCTGCGCCACGTAGGCGTTCACGTCGGGCACGAGAAAGACTTCGGCTGGCATCGCCTCCGCGGTGCGTCCGGCTACCTCGCGGATCATCGAGAACAGCCGCGGCTGCGCTGCCTCGTGCAGTTGCGGTCCGGGCGGGACGAACGCGTCGCGCCGCGGCCGAAGCGACCAGAGAATCGCGCCCGCCGCGCCGACGCACGCGGCCGCAATCCGCGGATCGACGCGGTGGAGGTACATGAATTCGGCGTACGGAATCCAGAGCAACCCGCCCGCCAGACCGACGGCGAGCACGTAGAAACCGGCGAGGAGCACCAGCGCCAGCGCAGCGCGAGCGACCACCGATCGCGCTGACCGCCCGTCGGTCGTCATGGACGAGTGTGGCGGTTCTCTGATCCAGGGAGCCGCGGGCGAGGAATGCCCGCGTGATCGCACAGCACATCCACCATCGCTGAGAAATCCTGCCCGCCGTGGCCGCTGCTCCGCGCCGTGCTGAAGGCTTCGCGCGCGACCGCCGCGATCGGCACCGGTACCTTCACGGCGTTGGCGGCCTCGACGATCAGCGTGAGGTCCTTGTGGGCGAGGTCGATCGTGAAGCCCGGCGCGACATCGCCCTTGAGCACTTTCGAGGGCCACGCGATTTTGAGCTGGCCGTTCGTCGCGGTGGTGCCGTGAATCACGTCGAGCGTCTTCTCCAGGGTGAGGCCGAAGCGCTGGGAGAGCGCAATCGCTTCGGCGTTCAACTGGCACGAGATGATCGCGAGGTAGTTGTTCACGAGCTTCGTGCGCATCCCGGTGCCGACGCCGCCGCAGTGATGGATCGTCGTGCCCATCGCCTCGAGCATCGGCTTGATGCGCGAAAAGACCTCGTCCGACGCCCCCACCATGAACAGCGACTCGCCGCGCTCCGCGTGGCTCGCCAGGCGGCCGACCGGCGCGTCGGCGAAGGCGAAGCCGGACGCGGCCGCTTCGGCCGCGAGTCGATCCGTGACGAGCGGGTCGATCGTGCTCATGTCCACGATCGTCGTGCCGCGCCGGCCGTGCTCGATCAGGCCGCCGCGTCCGCCGATGACTTCCTTCACGGCAGCGGAATCCGGCAACATCGTGAAGATGACGTCAGAGGCCGCCGCCACGCCGCGCACGTCAGTCGCGGATTGCGCGCCGAGCGCCTCGAGCGCGCGCACGGGCGCCGCGGCGATGTCGTAGACGCACACGCGAAACCCCTTACGCGCGAGGTTCGACGCCATGGGCTTGCCCATGTTGCCGAGGCCAATGAAGCCGACGGTCATGTGAAGAGCTCCTGTTAACTTCGAACTTCAAACTTCGAAACTTAAAACTTAATACACACGTTCTTGACCTGCGTGTAGCTGGCGAGCGATTCGAGCCCCTTCTCGCGTCCGTAGCCGCTCTTCTTGTACCCGCCAAACGGGAGCTCGACGCCGCCGCCCGCGCCGTACGTGTTGATGTAGACCTGCCCGGACTTGATGCGCGACGCGAGCGACATCGCCTTGTTGATGTCGCGCGTCCAGATGCCGGCGACCAGCCCGTACTCGCTCCGATTCGCGAGCGCCGCGGCCTGATCGATCTCGTCGAAATCGATGATCGCGAGCACCGGCCCGAAGATTTCCTCCTGCGCGACGCGCATGTCGGGCGAGACCGACTCGAGCAGCGTCGGTTGAAAGAAGAAGCCGCGCGCGAGCGCTGGATCCTTCGGCCGCGCGCCGCCGGCAGCCACTTTCGCGCCCTCGGCCGTGCCCACGCCGACGTACCGCTCGATCGTCTCGAGCTGGCGCTTCGAGATGATCGGTCCCATGTCCGGATCGCTCACGCCCGGTCCCACGCGCATCGTCTTCGCGCGCGCGGCGAGCCGCTCGACGAGCTCGCCGTGGGCCTTCCGCTCGACGAGGAGCCGCGATCCGGCTGAGCACGTCTGGCCCGCGTTCTGGAAGATCGCATTCGCAACGCCTTGCGCGGCCAGATCGAGATCGGCGTCGGCAAAGACGACGTTGGGCGACTTGCCGCCGAGCTCCATGACGACGGGCACGACGTTTTCGGCGGCCATCTTCGCGACTTGCACGCCGACGTCGACCGATCCGGTGAACGTCAGCTGGTTGATGTGCGGATGGCTCGCGAGAGCGACGCCCGCTTCGCTGCCGGCGCCCGGCACGACGTTGAGCACGCCAGGCGGCAGACCGCACTTGAGGGCGATTTCGCCGAGGCGGAGCGCGGTCATCGGCGCTTCGCTCGACGGTTTCAGCACGACCGTACAGCCGGCTGCGAGCGCCGGCGCGACACCGCGCGCACCGATCTGAATCGGATAGTTCCACGGCACGATCTGCGCCGACACGCCGATGGGCTCGCGCACCGTGTAGTCGAGGTATCCCGGGCCCAGCGGGATCGTGTTGCCCATGATCTTGTCGGCGATGCCCGCGAAAAACTCGAAGTATCGCGCGGCGACCTGCACATCCGTCCGCGCCTGCTTCAGCGGCTTGCCGTTGTCGCGGCTCTCGAGCGTCGCGAGCTCCTCGGCCTGATCGCGCAGCGCCTGCGCGACGCGCTGCATGATGCGCCCGCGCTCGGCCGGCGCCATTCCGCCCCACGCCTTGCCCTCGAACGCAGCCTGCGCCGACCTCACCGCGCGATCGATGTCCGACCTGGTCGCCTTGGCCACGGTCGCGAGAACGTCGCCGGACGACGGATCGATCGAGTCGAACGTGCCGTTGTCTGACGCCGCGACACGCGAGCCGTCAATGATCAGTTGTTCAGTCATGCATCAGCCTCGAATCACCTTCAACATCTCTCGATATCCCGACCGATCGACGCGAACGTCGATCAGGCTGGGGCCGGCGCACGCGCTGGCGCGCTCGATCGCTCTCGCCAGTTCATCATCGGTCGCAGCTTCGAATCCAGCGACGCCGAAGCTCTCCGCGAGCCGCGCCCAGCTCACCGCGCCGAGCGCGACGCCGGCGCCCGGCAGCTTCCGCGCCTGCTGTTTGATCTCGATCAGGCTCAGCGACGCGTCGTTGAGCACGATGGTCATCACACGGGCCCGCTCGCGCGCGGCGGTCAGGAGCTCGCCCGCGCACATCAGCAGACCACCGTCGCCGGTAACCGCGACCACCGGCCGGGCGGGATCGGCGAGCGCGGCGCCGATCGCCGCCGGCAGCGCGAAGCCCATCGTGGAGAGCCCGTTCGAGATCAGCATGCCGTTCGGCTCGGTCACCGGCCACCCGACGGTGGCGGGAAACATGTGCGCGCCAGCGTCCACGGTCACGCGGCTCGTCGCCGCCATCGCCTGCGCGGCGACCCGGACGACGCGCAGCGGCGTCAGGCCGGGCGCGGGAATGTCGACCCGCCGGCGCTGCTCGCCGACGGTACGCGCGACGGCCTCCAGATCCCACGCCGACGGCTTCATCTCCGCTTCCATCTGCGCGAGCGCCGACGAGATGTCCGTGACCCATTGGTCCGCGAACGGCACGTGATCGTCGGCCATCCGCCAGGCGCCGATCCCGATGATCGGCTGCCGGATCGTCCACGGCCGCGGCAGCAGCTCCACCGGATCGAGACCGACGCCGATGATCAGATCGCTTTTGTCGACGATCTCCCGCTCAATCGCCCCGTTCGTGAACACGCCTGCGAAGCACCGGTGCCCATCCGGCACGACGCCCTTCGCCTTGTAGGTCACCATCGCGGGCACATTCAGCCGCTCGCAGAACTGGCGAATCGCCGCCGCGTCCTGCCGCGCGCCGAGGCCGGCGATGAGGAGGGGGACGGAGCTTTTTTCCACAGATCCGGGCCTCCGGGGGACAGGTGTCGCA
>DATEGZ010000050.1:0-2228 GCA_035279905.1 Vicinamibacterales bacterium | reverse complement strand
TAGCAGGCTGCTGAAAAAGTAAGCACCACGTGACGATCCATTCGTACTACCATGCTCCCACCGACGAAGGGAGCCAACCGATGCGTGGAGCCGACGAGCAGCCGGGATCGATGTTCAGCTATGTGTCGCTGGAGGAGCGCGTACCAGCGGACCATCCGTTGCGGGCGATCCGGCGCATCACGGATCGAGCCCTCGAGCGGCTCTCGCCGCGATTCGGGACGCTGTACATTAATTTCGGCCGGCCGTCGATTCCGCCGGAGAAGTTGTTGCGCGCCCTGCTGCTCCAAGCGCTGTACACGATTCGGAGCGAACGTCAGCTGATGGAGCAGCTCGATTACAACCTGTTGTTCCGTTGGTTTGTGGGGCTCGGGATGGACGACCCGGTCTGGGTCCCGACCACCTTCACCAAGAATCGGGACCGGCTCCTCGCCGGTGACATTGCCGCGGCATTCTTCGACGCGGTGTTGATCCACGCCGACAGCGCGCGCCTCCTGTCGGACGAGCATTTCACGGTCGATGGCACCTTGCTCGAGGCCTGGGCGAGTCAGAAAAGTTTTCGGCGACGCGACACGCCACCCGACGCACCGGATGATCCCGGGAATCCGACGGTCAATTTTCGCGGCGAGACCCGCAAGAATGACACGCATCAGTCGATGACGGATCCGGATGCGCGCTTGTTCAAGAAAACCAGCGGCGGCGAAGCCAAGCTCGCTTATCTCGGCCATCTGCTGATGGAGAATCGCCACGGACTGATCGTCGACGCCCTCGTCACGCCCGCGACGGGCACGGCCGAGCGCGACGCCGCGTTGGTGATGTTGGGAGAGCTGCCCGACGGGGATCGCCTCACGATCGGCGGCGACAAGAATTACGACACGCGAGACTTCGTGCGTTCGTCGCGGGAGTTGGGCGTCACGCCGCACGTGGCGCAGTACACGCCGACGCCCCATCGCCGCAGCGCGATCGATGGGCGGACGACGCGCCATGCGGGCTACGCGATCAGTCAACGGAAACGGAAGCTCGTCGAGCAAGCCTTCGGCTGGATGAAAACGGTCGGCGGATTGCGAAAGCTTCACCACCGTGGGGGCGCCCGCGTCGAGTGGATCTTCACGTTCACCGCAGCGGCCTACAACATCGTGCGGCTGCGTCGATTGCTCGAGGCGACCGCATGAGCGAGACGCGCACACCCGATCGCTCGGCTCAGCGGTCGAGTCTGACCAGCCGGCCGGTCGGATCGAGGAAGAAGCCATAATCGTTGCGACTTACTATTTCAGCGGCCTGCTAGAGCCTAGAGCGCCACCGGCCTCGGGGGCACCAAACCATCCGTATTGGCTGCAACTTCTGCAAAGACACAGATCCGAAAATGCACATTTCAATTTGCGTGTGCTCCTACAAGCGACCTGAGATGCTTCGAAGGCTCCTCGGCGAGCTCCGGCGACTTGAAACCCGCGATCGGTTTACGTTTTCAGTCGTCATCTCTGACAACGACCCGAAGGAGTCGGCACGGCCGGTGGTGGAGGACGCCTTGTCCAGCTATCCGGTCCCCATCGATTATGTGACCGAGCCTCGCCGCAGCATATCGCTGGCTCGAAATGCCGCAGTCGCCAAAGCCAACGGAGACGCGATTGCGTTTATCGATGACGACGAGTGGCCCCAGCCCGACTGGCTGATCAGTCATGTGTCGGCGCTGCAGCGTCCGGGCGTAGCCGGAGTGCTCGGACCGGTCCGCCCGTACTTCGAGCAGCCTCCGCCCAAGTGGGTCGTCCGCGGTCGATTCTGCGAGCGCCCTGAGCACGAAACCGGGTTTGTCATCCCGTGGCGTGAATCCCGGACCGGCAACGTACTATTCAGACGGCAGATACTCGACGGCGTGGATCCTGTGTTTCTTCCGCAATTTGGGTCCGGCGGCAGCGACGTGAACTTCTTCGCGCGGATGATGGAGAGGGGACATAGGTTCATCTGGTGCAATGAGGCCGTGGTCTACGAGGAAGTCCCTCCATCACGCTGGCGCCGGCGCTTCATGTTGAGCCGCGCTTTGCTGCGCGGCGCGAATCAGGCGCAGGCGTTGTGGGAGCGCCCGGACCTGGGCTTCAAGGCAGTGGCCCTGTCGTTGATCGCGGTGCCCGCGTATACGATCATGCTGCCTTTCCTGTTCCTGGCTGGGCATCACCATTTCATGAAATATCTGGTGAAGTGGTGCGACCACGCGGCGCGCCTGTTGGGGTTGTTCG
>DATEGZ010000049.1:0-8796 GCA_035279905.1 Vicinamibacterales bacterium | reverse complement strand
GATGCCGCCCGGCGGACGCGGTGCGGCCGGCGGCCGGGGCGGCGACGCCGGCGGCGTCTGCTGCGCGGACAACGACACGACGACGGCGAGGGCCATCGGCACGAGAGCGCGCAGGCGCACAACCGGCATGTCATTTCCTCCAGAGCGGCGTTGGATAGATCCCGCGGGTCGTCAGCTCCCGCAGCCCCGCGACGACCTTGTCCCGATCGCCGGGATGCGTGAGCCCAAACCACGGTCCGGGCGTTTCGAGCACGCGCACGCGCGCGGTCTTCGCCTGCACGAGCACGTTGATCGCTTCAGGCAGCGGCGACTCCGCGCGCTCGTCGTGGCCGCGCTCACGCAGAAACTCGTCGAACACCGCCTCGAGCGCCGGCAGCACCGCCGGCGTGAACACCCAGCAGTTCATCGACGCGATCTCCGCCCCCGTCAGCGCGCGCACGCCGTCCGGGAACCGGCCGTGGATACCGGCTGATGTTCGCTCAATTTCGCGCACTTCATCAAGCCAGACCAGCTCGCCGTTCTGGGTCACGCAGATGCCCCGCGCCACCGGCCCCGAGTCGGACAGCGTGTGGTCGAGCCGCATACCGACGAGCGCGTAGGCCCCGGTCAGTGCCGCGTCGCGGCACGCGTGCGCGGCCATCTGATACGCGCCCGCGCCGTAGAAATCGTCCGCGTTGACGATGGCAAACGGCGTCGTGAGCGCGGTCCGCGCCGCCAGCACCGCGTGCACGGTCCCCCACGGCTTGGCGCGCGAGACGACGGGTCCCTCGCCCGGCCGCGCGCTCGCGGACTGGACGGCGATCTCGACGTGCAAATCGCGCGGAAACCGTTTGACGAGCGCGTCGAACTGTTCCGTCAGATCCGGACGGATGACGAAGACGACGCGAGAGAATCCGGCGCGGTGGGCGTCGAACACCGCGTACTCGAGGAGCAGCTCACCCGCCGGCCCGACACCGGTGATCTGCTTCAACCCGCCGTAGCGCGAGCCCAGGCCCGCCGCCATCACGAGCAGCGCAGGTCCCGACATGCGCGATTATTCTGTCACTGTCACCCAGTTGCCGTCTTGCGCGGAGCGAAACAGCGCATCGATGACCCGGAAATTCGCGAGCGATTCTTCGAGCGGGTAAACTTCGGGTAACCCCTCCTGAATCGCCTCGGCAAACCGATCGCCCTGGATCGTGTACTGATCGCACGCCTCGATCTCGATCGTTTCGACGGACGATCCGCCGAGCACACCGCGGGCGTCGAAGAACAACTTGCACGCGCGATCCGGCGGGGCGTTGAACGGGATCTCGACCTCGAGCCGCGCCTCCGAGCCGAGGATCTGGATGCGCTGAAACGGCGTCATCTGCGTGGCGCACGTCCCGACGAACGTCGCGCCGCCGAAGTCGAGCACCATCGACGTCAGCCGATCCGTCTCGAACTCGGGATCGCGATCCATCAGCGCCATCACACGCGTCGGCTCCCGGCCGAAGATGAACCGCGCCGTCATGACGAAGTAACACCCGATGTCGAAGAGCGCGCCGCCGCCGTACGCCGCGATGTTGCGGATGTTGAGCGGGTCCGCGTTGTAGTAGCTGAACGCGCCGATCATGCCGAGCCGCCGCCCGAGCCTGCCGGCGCGCACCATCTCACGCGCGCGCAGCCACTGCGGATGCGTCCGCACCATGAACGCTTCCTGGATCTTCACGCGCGTGCGATCGCGCGTCTCGATGTACGCCATCACGTCGCCCTCGGTGAAGCCGAGCGGCTTCTCGCAGAGCACGTGCTTGCCGGCGTTGGCCGCGCGCGTCGTCCAGTACAGGTGGAGATGGTTCGGCAGCGGGATGTAGACGGCGTCGATCGACGGATCGTCGATCAGCGCTTCGTACGATCCGTACGCCGTCGGGATGCCCAGGGAGGACGCGGCTTCCTGCGCGCGCTTCAGATCGCGAGACGCGATCGCCGCAATTGTCGTCCGCGCCCCGCGCTGCATCGCGGGAATGACCTTCGCCGTCCCGATCTTCGCGGTCGAGAGGACGCCGAAGCGGACTTTACTCACTACTCACCCCGGGGGGCTTCGCCCCCGCGGCCCCCCCTACGCGCTCACTTGCGGGGACCCCACGATCCCCGCGCCGTTCGCGCGGCTCGCTCGCGACCGCTCGCTCGCTATTTCCCAATCTTCACCAGCACGACGCCGTGACGCGGAACGGTCGCGGAAAACTGATCGCGCGACGCGCCAAGATCCTTCTGCTGCCAGAGATCTCGAACTCGCTGAGACCCGCTCAGGCCGAGCTCGGAGAACTTCACGCTCATCGCTGCGGGCTCGGGCGATCGATTGAAGAGGCCGACGGCCATCGATCCGTCTTCGAGCGGCCGCGCCCAGACGTCCACCCACCCGTCGCTCGACAGCCGTCCCGCCGGCTTGCCGAGCACATCCTGGTTGACCGCGAGCACTTCGCGATTGCCGAGGACGTTCGTCGTCCACTCGTCGATCTTCGAGAGGTCCGCGCCAATCAGCATCGGCGCCGCCTGCAGCGCCCACAGCGCGATGTGTGTGAGCTGCTCGTTCGGCGTGAGATTCGTCGGCCGCGATCCCTGACTCCATCCCACCATGCCCACGACGAGCATGTCGGTGTCGTTCCAGTGACCGGGTCCCGCGTACTTCTCACGGCCGGTCTGCTGGAACCCGATGCCGGCCATGCTCGCCCATGAATCGCGGATGTCGCCCGTCATGCGCCACAGATTGCCGCGGATGTCGGGATCGTTGCCCCACTCCCACACGTTGCCGGCGCCGTACTGGCACAGGCTGTAGATCATGTCGCGATCGATGTCATTGAGCGCCGCGCGCAGCACTCGATACGGTGTCTTCCGCTGCTCGAGCGTGGGCGTGGGCGCGATGCTGCTGTACGAGCACCAGTCATACTTGATGTAGTCGAAGCCCCACTTCGCCCACGTGCGGACGTCCTGCAGCTCGTGCTGATACGTGGCGACCAGCCCCTGACACGTCGTCGGACCTGGCGACGAGTAGATGCCGGCCTTCAGGCCGAGGCCGTGGATGTAGTCCACGAGGCCTTTGACGTCGGCGAAGTTCGCGTTCGTGAGGATCTCGCCCTTCGCGTCGCGGCCCGCGGCGACGTTGCGTCCGCGGCCGGTCGCTGGATTCGGCTCGTTCCCGCCTTCCCAGACGTCGTCGATGTTGATGTACGTGTAGCCGTGGCGCGCGAGACCGCTCTTGACCATGCCTTCGGCGGACAGGCGCACTTTGTCCGCGGTCACGGTGTTGCCCCACGCGTTCCAGGAGTTCCAGCCGAGCGGCGGCGTGAGCGCGAGCATGTGATCGCCACCGACGATCGTGATCTTTCCGGTGGTCTTGCCCTTCGCGTTCGTCACGGTCACGTCGACGTCCGTGCGGCCGGCATTCTTGAGCGCGCCGGTGATGAGCCCGGTCTTCGCGTCGAGTGACAGCCCCTCCGGCAGATTCGTGGCCGCGAACGTCAGCGGCTCGTCGCCCGACGCCGGAATCATGAACATGAACGGCCGGCCGGGCGTCGCGCCCGTGATCTTGGGTGAGTTCAACTGCGGCGCGGACGTGCGGCTCGACGCGATCGGCGGCGCGGGTTCGACGACAGGCGCGAGGATCTCCGGGCGGGTCTGGGTGCCGTCGGGCGTCATGATGAGGGCGCCGGCCCAGTTGGCGTTGTCGCTGCCCGTGCCGTCGTTGGCGTCGTTCACAGCAAGCGTCAGACGTTTCGCGCCTTTGAGATCCGCGACGAGCCGTTTCGGCTGATCGAGGCCCTTCATCACGCCGGAGTCCGCGACCTTCTTGCCGTCGACCCACACGCCGAACACCGCGCTTCCGCGGCTGACCGGCGGCTGGTCACCGCGGCCCGCCGACGCCGCGTCGTCGATGCCGACCATCGCCTCGAAGCGTGTGGCCGCGCCTTTGAGATCGATCGTGAAGTCGGTATCGGATGTGACCGGGATCGTGTGCGCGTACGTGACGCCGCCGAGCACGTACGTCGGGGGCGGCGGAGGCGTTGTCGGCGCCGCACCTGCGCGGCCGCCACCGCCGCGGCCAGCCGGGCGCATGGCGATCTTGCTGACATCGAGGCTGTCGAGCCAGATGCCGCCGTTGGGCGGCGTCGCGCCGCTCAGCGTGGATTGCTGCCGCGCACCGAGCCACGCGGCACTCGAACACGCGGCCACCACAGCGATCAGTCCGGTCCAGAGCGCATGTCTCGAGTTCGTCATCGTCTCCCCCGCCGGCGAGATTCTAGCGCTGATTGCCTTACCAGTTCGCCTGGACGGCCGCGCGGATGCGCGTGTCGTAGATCCGGCGCACGGCGGCCAACGTCGCGTCGTCGATGGGTGCCAGGTCGGCGGCCGCGGCGTTTTCACGCGCTTGCGTGGCGGTGCGCGCGCCGGGAATGGTGCACGCCACGGCGTCGAACATCAGGATCCAGCGGAGCGCGAACTGGGTGAGCGTGGCGCCCTTCGGCACGAGCGGACGCAGCGCGTCAACGGCTTCGAGCGCCAAATCGTACGGGACGCCGGAAAACGTCTCGCCCTTGTCGAAGCTCTCGCCATGCCGATTGAACTGGCGGTGGTCATCGTCGGCGAAGGTCGAGCTCGGACCGAGCTTGCCGGTCAGCAGGCCGCTCGCGAGCGGCACGCGCGCGAGGATGCCGACCTGCCGCGCTTTCGCCGCCGCAAAGAACTCGTCGGCCGGCTTCAGGCGAAACATGTTGAAGATGATCTGCACGCTCTGCACATTCGGGTAGCGAATCGCTTTCATGGCCTCGGCGACGGTCTCCACGCTCACGCCGTAGTAGCGGAGCTTGCCGGCCTTCACGAGGTCGTCGAGGATGGCGAAGACCTCGGGTCGATCGAAGACGGCCGGATGCGGGCAGTGAAGTTGCAGGAGATCGAGCCGGTCAACCTCGAGGTTCTCCAGGCTGCGATCGACCCACGCGGTCAGATTCTCGCGCGTGTAGCCGTCGGGCGTCTGGACCGGGAGCCGTCGGCCCGCCTTGGTCGCGACATAGATCGTCTCGCCGCGTCGATCGCGTCGAAGCTGCGCGATCAAGCGCTCGCTGCGGCCGTCGCCGTACACGTCGGCGGTGTCGATGAAGTTCACGCCCGCATCGATGGCCGCGTCGAGCGCGCGCATCGATTCGTTGTCGTCCACCGCGCCCCACGAGCCGCCGATGGCCCATGCCCCGAAGCTCGAGGCCGAGACCATCATGTCCGTACGTCCGAGCCGACGAAAGATCACTCACGTCCTCCGATGGGTTGCGACGCCTGGGCTACTTCTTGATCCGCACCTGCGCGTCGCTCAGGCCGGGCTCGGCCATGAGCTTCTCGATGTCCGCGATCTCGATCGGCACGAACGCGGACAGGTTCTCGTAGCCGCGCTCGGTGATCAGGATCATGTCCTCGAGTCGCACGCCCTGGTGCTCACCCTCGAGCCGCATTTCCGGCTCGATCGTGAAGATGCGGCCGGGCTCGAACGTCGGCGCCTGCAACCCGCCGACGTCGTGCACCTCGAGCCCGACGTTGTGGCCGAGGCCGCCGCCGCGGAAGTTGCGGTACATCTCGACGAACGTCGTCGCCGCCGTCTTGATGGCGGGATCGGTGAACGTGTACGAGGCCATGATCGCGTCCATTTTCTTGACGGCCTCGACGGTCACGTCTTTCGGCGTCATGTGGACCCGGATCGACGTCATCAACGCCTGGTAGAGCTTGAGGTAGATGCCGTAGTACTCGCGCTGGCGCGCGGTGAACTTGCCGTTGGCCGGGAACACGCGCGTGACGTCCGACTGGTAGTACTTGAAGTCGGGCGCGTAGTCGAACTGGACGAGATCGCCGTCTTTGAGCTCGGCTGTGTTCTTGTTGTAGTGCGTGTAGTAGGTGTTCGGGCCGGTCGCGATGAGCGCGAAATACGACGCGCCGAGCGCGCCGTTCCTCTTGAACACGTACTCGGCGTCGGCCTGCAGCTCGTACTCGTGCATGCCGGGACGCGCGTCGCGCATCGCTTCCATGATGCCGAGGCCCGCGATGCGCGTCGCCTCGCGGATCACTTCGACCTCGCGCGCGCTCTTCACGGCGCGCAGCGGGTTGATGATCGGATCGAGATCCTTGACCTCGAGGTCGGGCGTCGCGGCCTTGAGCTTCGCGATGAACGTCTGCTCGCGCGAGTCGCGGCCGTCCCACGGGTCGCGCTTGTTCGCGGCCCACATCCGCGTGGGATCGCCCTGCGACTGGCTCCCGAGCACTTCGGCGGCGAACGGCGTGAAGACGGTGCGGTGGTCTTTCGTGATCTGGTCGAGCGCCGCGGTCAGCCCGTCGCGCGGCTGAATGTCGGTGATCCCCGTGTCGGCGACGGCTTCGGGACCGGGCGACAGCGCCGGCCCGAACATGCTCTGCTCGCGCCGGTCATTCTTCGGCGCGAGAAACAGCGTCGTCGTCTTCGCGCGGCCGTCGATGACGACGACCGCGCGCGGCTCGGCGACGCCGGTCAGGTAGAAGAACTGGCTGTTCTGCCGAAACGGCATCTCGCCCGGCGGTTCGGACGTGCCGAGCACGATCGCGACGCCGTCGCCGATCTTCTCGACGACCTGCGCCCGCCGCGCCGCGAACTCGTCCGGCGGAAAGATCTCCGACCCGCGAAAGACAGGCTGTGCCGCGACAGTTGTCAGTGTCGCGGCGAGCAGTAGGGGGACGGATCTCTTTTCCACAGTTTCACCCGTTTTGGGGACAGGTCTCGGCTGGAAACACGAACGCCGGGAGCCATTCTACCCACTTGGCAGAATGGCTCCCGGCGCGCTGGGCCGAGACCTGTCCCCAAAACCCCTGAAACTGTGGAAAAGAGATCCGTCCCCCTACTTGATCACAACCTTCCCCGCCATCGCCCGGTTGAACGCGGGGACGTCGGTTTTTTCGAGCTTGTCGACGCCGGTGCGGGCGTTCGCGAGCTCTTTCTCCAGATCCGCGAGCCACGCCATCGCCGCCGCCGTCGGCTTGTACTCCGCGCCGCCGGCGACGTCGCCGGCGCCGAACCCGATCACGCCGTTGAGCCAGATCAGGTTCTGGTACAGGTGGTAGTGCTCGACGTACCACTTGTCGTCGCTGTACATGTCGTGCTCGCTGAGCATGATCCGCTCGACGTCGACCATCTTCTTGTCGAGCTCCATCAGCGGCTTCTCGATCTCGTCCTTGCCCTGATTGGCCTTGAGCGAGTCCTCAATCTGTCGGCGCATGACCTCCACGCGGTTGGTCAGCTTCGACGTCTCGTCGAGCGCGTTGCGCACGCGAATCTGCGCCTTCGTCGACTCGACGAGATCGGCGTCCGTCGACGGGATCATCATGTCCTTGATCACTTCGAACGGCTGCGTGTACGTCCCGCCCGCCACCGTCATGCGCACCGAGTACTTGCCCGGCGCGGCCATCGGCGCCGCCCGCTGCGCGCCGCCGATGCCCCAGTGATTCACCGGCCGCGTGTCGCGGCCGCGGAAGCGAGTCTCATCCCAGATATGCGGGTTGTCCGGCGGCGTCGTGCGCAGCTCGACCACGCCCGGCCCCTCGTATCGCAGATCCCACGTCGCGACGTTGAGCCCGGCGCGCGCCTGCGCCTCGAACGTGCGGATCACCTGGCTGGACGAGTCGAGAATCTCGAACTTCACGGGCGCCGGTGGCGCCGCGGCCAGCGAGAACGTGATCTTCGCTTCCCCGCCACGCGCCTCGCGCATCGCGCGCGGGGTGAAGAGCTTCGTCTCGGTCGCGGCCGGCGCGACCTGCCCGGTGTCCTCGAGCCGCGTGATGTCGTCCATCACCCACAGCCCGCGCCCGTAGGTCGAGACGACGACGTCGTGGTAGTTCTTCTGGATCGTGATCCAGGTCACCGGCGCGCGCGGCAGGCTGCCCTGGAAGTTCGTCCACGTCTGCCCGTCGTTCATCGAGTAGTAGAACCCGTGCGCGGTGCCCGCGAAGAGCATGCCCTTCTTGTTCGGGTTCTCGGCGATCGACTTCGTGTAGTCGAGCGGATGCGCCTGCGGCAACCCGCCGCTGATCTTCGTCCACGTCGCGCCGAAATCGTTCGTCTTGAAGAGATACGGCTTGCGATCGTCGACCAGATGCGTGTCGAAGGCGACGTACGCGGTCGCCGGATCGAAATTCGACGGCGAGATCTGCGTCACGGTCCCGAGCGGCGTGATGCCCGTGATGTTCTTCGTCACGTCCGTCCAGTTCGTGCCGCCGTTCTTCGTGTACCAGAGCTTGCCGTCGTTGGTTCCGGCCCAGATCAGATTGTGCTGGATCGGCGACGGCGCGATCGCGAACACCAGCTCGCCGTAGAACTGCCCGAGGTTGTCGCCGATGATGCCGCCCGACGAGACGATGTGCCGCGGATCCTGCGTCGACAGATCCGGACTGATCACCTGCCACGTCTGGCCCTTGTCCGTCGTCTTGAAGATGACGTTGCAGCCGTAATACACCGTCTCGTCCTCGAACGGATCGAGCACGAGCGGCGGCGTCCAGTGACACCGGTACTTGAGGAACGGCGGCTCGGAGTCGAGCGTGTGAATCCACGGCGAGACCGATCGCGCGCGCCCGACGTTCGCGTCGTACCGCGTGACCTCGTTGCCGTAGCACGACGCCCAGATGATGTCGGGGTTCTTCGGCAGCGGCAGCGTGAAGCCGGATTCGCATCCGCCGATGCCGCCCTGCCACTGCGACGTCGCGCCGCCGCGTCCGCCGCGGCCGCCACCCCCTGGCTGCACACCGGCATCCGGCGGAGCGAGCGTGCCCGTATCCGCT
>DATEGZ010000048.1:0-18357 GCA_035279905.1 Vicinamibacterales bacterium | reverse complement strand
GATCTCGACACAGCGTTTCGACATCTCGACCGGGCGATCGCGAGCCGCGATCCGTCGCTCGTGCACCTGGCCGTGGCACCGCAGTGGGATCCGCTGCGGCAGGACGCGCGGTTTGAGGCGCGGCTCGGACAGATGCGGCTGGCGGGGCGCCTGACGGCGTGATCCTCCGAACTTCGAACTTCAAACTTCGAACTTCAAACTTGATCCTGTTTCTCGAACAGCTCCGCAAACCGTTCCATGATCAGCGGCTCGGCAAACTGATCGACCATCGTCTTGCGCGCCTTCGCGCCGAGACCGGCCGACAGGCCGGGATTGTCGAGCAGCGTGCGCAGCTTCCGCGCGAGATCGCCGGCATCCTCCGGGTTCGCGAACAGCCCGTTCTCACCGTCGACGATGCAGTCCCTCATGCCGCCGACGCGTGAGGCGACGACGGGCAACCCGGTCGCCATGGCTTCGATCAGCGCATTGCTGAACGACTCGTAGTGCGACGGCTGCACGTACGCGTCCGCCGCGCGGAGCAGCCGCGCGGTTTCCACCGACGCGCCCTGAAAAATCACCGACGGCTGCATACCCATCGACGAGACGAAGCGGCGCGCGGCCGGACCGGCGTTGAGCGGACCTGGCATGTCCGGGCCGATGATCACGAGAATCCTGTTCGCGTTGCCGATGTCGCGCCACGCCGTCAGCAGATCGAGCACGCCTTTTTCCGTGCTCAGGCGGCCGACAAAGAAGCACAGCTGCGCGTCCTGGCGCCAGCCCTGTTCCGCGCGAATCCGCGCTTTCTCATCACCTTGCGCCGGCCGGTACCGCTCGGTGTCGACGGAATTCGGCAGGTAGTACACGCGCTCGCGCGGCACGCCGGCGGAGAGCGCCTCGGTCTCGTTGTCACGGCAGTTGCACGCGATCGCATCCGCCTGCTTGTAGAAGTTCGTGAACCGCCGCTTCATCCACCGCACGATCCCGAGGTGCGGGGAGATGTGCCAGCGCGTGAGCGGCGCGTCCCACTGGTCGCCCATGAGCACGCCGAGGTTGCCGGACCGCAGCACGACCGGACGCTTGAGCCACCGGCCGGCAAGAATCCCCGCG
The DNA here is from genome assembly GCA_035279905.1 of Vicinamibacterales bacterium. Lineage (GTDB taxonomy): Bacteria > Acidobacteriota > Vicinamibacteria > Vicinamibacterales > SCN-69-37 > DATEGZ01. The sequence goes on along the minus strand of DATEGZ010000048.1, from coordinate 17,271 downwards.
ATGCCGATGCCCTGATACCCGGGACAGTAGATGAGGTCGAACTCGCGCTTGAGGCTCAGGATCTTTTTGAGCGCGAACGGAATCATCGCCCACTTGCGCAGGCCCGTCCGCGGCCCGCGCGGCGGCACGCGATGCACCGTGATCCCGTCGATTTCCTCGATCGCGAGCGACTCGTCTTCGTGGTGCTTCGTGACGATGACGACGTGAAAGCCGTGGCGCGCGAGATAGATCGCCACCGAGCGCGCGTGCGTCTCGCTCCCGCCCTGGAACGGAAAGTAGTACGCGCTGAGGATCAGAACGCGGGGCCTAGAAGTCGAACTGATAGCCGACATCCAGTTTCTGGTGGAACAGCAGGATCTCGTGAATGTCGTACGGATGCGTCGGCCGGCCCGTCAGCGCGTTGCGCAGCACCTGGAACACGTGCTCCAGCCCCTGCGCATCGTCGATGTCGATGTCGGCGCGCCACTCGTCGCCCCTGGCAAAGAACGAGAGCTGCAGGTTGCCGTAGTGATCGGCGGTCTTGAAGCTTCCTGCGTGATCGAATCCGACCGGTGGGTGGTGCAGGCTCTCGTCGACCGCCGTGAACAGGCCGGACGGCACGGCGTTCTTCACGTCCTCGCGCAGCGCCTGCGGCACGCCGCAGAAGAAGCGGTCGCCGCGCAGCTCGAAGAGCTCCGTCAAATAGGACGACACCACCTTGCCGTTGGGCAGCGACGTCGCCGCGCACTTGCGGATGATGTTGAGCAGCCCGGCGCGCCGGATCGAGTCGAGGCCGTCGTAGATGCCCTGCGCCGGCTTGTTCTCGAAGCCGAGCACCTGTTTCGAGCCTTTCAGCAGATCGCGCAGCTCGCCGCCCAGCTTGGCGAACGACGGAAATTCAACGTCCTTCACGCGCGCCGCGTCGACCGCGAAGTTCATCGTCAGATCGGCGCCGTCGGACATGAGCTTCACGAACGCGCCGGACGGCAGATACGCCGCCGGATCCACCTCGAGGCGATAGAGCCCGTTCGCGCCGCTGTCGAGCCCGTCGATGACGACCGGGTCTTTTCCGCCGCTGCGCACCTGCTTCACGACACCGGTGGCCATCTGGCGGATCATGACGACGGCGTCTTCGTCGATCGGCTTGTTGGCTGAATTCAGCAGCCGCAGGTTGAGCTTCGGAGTTTTGGGCATCGCGCGTCCTCTCAGTTCTTCGCGCCCGTGAACGGTCCGGCTTCGAACAGGAGCCGTGTCGCCGGATCCAGCACGACGGACGCCGGCGCCGCGTTGGCGGCGAATCGCCATGATTGATGCGCCTGCGTGACGTCGACGTGCTCGGTCCGCATCGCGGCGCCGTCGGCCGCGATGCCGATGTCGAGCGGCAGCCGGTACGGCGCGCCGGCCTGCGTTTGATCCACCGTCACTTCGATCTGCTTCGCCGCGGCGTCATACCGCCACGACCCGGCAAGCATCGGCGATCCCGCGCGGCGGAGCCATTGATCGAAGAACCAACCGAGCGGCTGGCCGGACGTCTCTTCGAACACGCGCTGCAGGTCGGCGGTTGACGCGCTCGCGTCGCGATACTGGGCGTAGTACTTGCGGATCGCGGTCCAGAACGTGTCGGTGCCGACCAGATTGCGCAGCATGTGCAGCGTCCAGCCGCCCTTCTGATAAATGATGTTGTTCAGCACGCGCCCCATGTCCGCGAGGTTGTCGTGCGTCACCTTCATGCCGGGATTCTGGTGCTCGAGCATGAAGATCCGCTGCCGGCTCGACTGCAGCCCCGCGACGAACGCGTCGCGTCCCGCCCAGTGCTCGGTGCACAGCAGCGTGAAGTAGGTCGCAAACCCCTCGCTCAGCCACACGTCGTCCCAGTCTTTTTCCGTGACGGAATCGCCAAACCACTGGTGCGCGATCTCGTGATAGACCAGCCCGGTGGCCGGACGCACTCCATCCGGCGCGTCCGGGTGGATGCCGCTCTCGCCGTAGAAGATCGAGCTCGCGTGCTCGGTGCCGCCGCCCAGTCCCGCGGCGGCGACGTTCGCGAGCTTCTCGTACGGGTAGGGGCCGATGTGCGTGCTGTAGAACTCGAGCGCTTCGCGCGCGGGACCCTCGAAGTAGGTGCGCCCGGCTTGATCGTCCTGGTGCGCGACCCACGTCGTGAGCTCGACGCCCGCGACCGTCCCGGCGTGATGCACGGCGAACTGCTCGATCCCCACGGCGTTCAGCCACGACGCGATGGGCACGCTCTGCTTCCAGTGCGTCACGCGCCGGCCGTCGCCGAGATCGATCGTTTCCTGCAGCAGGCCGTTCGCGACGACCTGATACTTCGACGGCGCCGTGATGATGAACTCGCTCGTCGCCTTGTCGTACGGGTGGTCGATCATCGGCAGCCACTGCCGCGCGCGGTTCGGCCAGTTCTCGCTGAACACACTCCACTCGCCGTACTTGTTCGGGATGATGCGCAGGCCGGGGCCGCCGTCGCGGCCGTTCGCGCCGAGCGGCGTGCCCGCGGGCGACGCCGGAATGCCGTGATACTGAATCGTGAAGCTGACGAGCTGACCGGACTTTGACGACGCCGCGAGCGGCAGCTTCAGCTGGTTGGTCGCGTGCGCAAACGTCACCGGCGCGCCGTCGCGGGTCGCGCCCGTCACCGTCATCGCGCGACCGTCGTGCGCGGACGTCAGATCGAGCACGACCTCGCGCACGTTGTCGGCCGTCAGTCGCACGATGACGGTCGCTTCGCCGGTGATTTCCGGCGACGTGTCGCTGAGCGTCAATCGAAAGATGTAGTGCTGCGCGTCAACGGTCGTTTGACGGGGGTAGGTGTCTCCGGAGAGAGGCACGGCAAAGCCAGCCATCCCGGCCAGCACCACCAGGCCGACGATTCGGATCTGACGCATTGGAAGATGAGAATAATCGATCCCGGCGTCCTACGACCGTCCGCGCTTCTGCTGGAACCGCGCCACGTAATTGCTGTGGCTCGACGACGACGGCGGCACGAGCGGCACGCCGCGCGGCCTCGGCGGGCGCCTGACCCAGCGGCGCGACGACGACTCGGGCCGTCGCAGGTGCTCGCCGCGGCGAATCGCGTCGGCGGACGGAAACGGATCGCGGCCGCCCAGCGACGCCGTGCGCTCGCACCACGGACAGCTCAGGAGATGCCCGGCGAAGAAGTGATTGGCGTTCTTCGCACACGTCCTCAGCTCACGATCGATCGTCCAGAGCTCGTCGGTCCAGGCCGCGGCGTTCGGCCGACGCGGCGGCGCCGATCCAAACGCCTCCCGGAACAGCGCACGCGTGCTCCGCGGCAGGATGTAGAGCGGCGGCGACACCGGGGATTGCGCCGCCGCGGGCGCGAGATCGGGATACAGGCCGCGCTTGATGCAGTCTTCGATCGACACGATGTCCTCGGTCGACGCGACCTTGACCTGAAACGGATGGCAGCCCATCAGGAACTGATAGATGAGCACCGCCAGGCCGAAGAGGTCGTGCATCTCGGTCCGATCGACCGTCGCGAAACTGTAGCCGGCCAGCTCGGGCGGCGTGAAGAGGCTCGTGCCCACCGTGCAGCGGAACACGCGGCCGCTTGCCGGATCCTGCACTTGAAAGGAATCGCAGTCGACGAGCGCGACGACGGCATTGCCCGTCACGAGCACGCCCTGATCGTTCACGTCGCCGACGACATAGCCGCTCTCGTGAATCTTTTGAAACGTGAGCGCCAGGTTGACCGAGGCGCGCAGCAGATACCGCCAGTTGAAGTGCGCGTGCGTCTGCAGCCGGCTCTTCATGTTGTGCAGGTGCGCGGCGGGCACGCCCGCGGCAACGCGCGGCATGAGGAATCCGGTGACCAGCCCGGTCGCCGGCTGCGCGAAGATGCGCCTGGTCGGCCATGCGATCACCGTCTGGCCGTTCACCGCGACCTGCGCCGGCGGATGCGCGATCATGATCGCCAGTTTTTCCGCGTGCACCGGCGTCGGCTGGTGATACATCTTGGCCACGAGCGACGGATCGGACTTCACCGCGAACACCCGCGCTTCCCCGCCCTGGCCCAGGCACTCGCCGAGCTCGAGCGGGACGGCCGCGTCAGGCCGCATCACCCGTCCACACGGAAATCACCAGCGCGCGGTCGTCGTCGGTGCGCCGATCGAAGCGCTCGGCTTCGAGCAGCTCGCTGAGGCTGCCCTCGGCCGCCGTCGCATCCGCGGTCATGCGCACGAAATCGAAAAGCGGATTGAAGAACGGGTCGTGCGGCTTCCACTGCGCGAGCTGCATCGCCAGGTGCTGAATGCCGTCGGTGAACACCGCGCAGTCCGACACGTGATCGGCGCGGAAGAAAACCTCGGGATCGGATTGCGCGGACGTCAGGAAGCGCGTCTCGTTCGCGAAGCCGTTGCCGGGCGCAGGCGCGAGCGGCACGAGCGCACCGCCCACGCGGCCAACGCCGGCGCCGTCACCGACCCGCCCGTAACAGCACGCCTCCTCGCCGAGCAGCACGACCTGCAGCGTGGTCGCGAACTCCGACGGCGTGTTGCCTTGCCGGCGCGCAACGTCGACGATCGATCCGCGGGCCGCCTCGAACGCGCCGCGAATCGCCGCCGCCCAGATCGACGGATCGTTCAGGAGCAGGTCGCCGACGTTGCGAAGATATCTGACGGCGCGCGCGACGGAGATTTCCGCGCCGGCCTTCGAGAAGACGGCGGACCCGGCGCCGTCGGCGACGGCAATCGCGGTCAGCCTTGGCCCGAGGGACGCGTAGGCAAACGCGTCCTGGCAGGGGGATCCGTCAGCGGCATGCGCGATGCCCGTGGCCTTCGCGCCAATGCTCCGCCACACGTCTACACCGACGCCCAGCCTGCCGGCGGCAGCGGCACTTGTTCCCCGGGACGGGATTGCGCGACCGCTTGCTGGCTCTTCGAAAGCCACTCGAAGAGCTCGACGAACTGCACGCCCTTGAGCTGCAGCGGCGGACGATTGGGCATCGTGAACGTGCCGAGCCGCGTAAAGTCCGCGCTCTCGGTGCCGACCGCAAAGAACACGAGCTTGCCGTTCTGCTGCTCGTCGACCAGCCGCGCGCGCGCAGCCTCGACCAGCTCGTCCGGCTCGCCTACCGGCGCGCCGTCAGTAATAAGGAAGACCCAGGGGCGGTAATACGCGACGCCGCTGTTCCGATACGCGGATTTGCGCTGTTCGAGGGCGTTGAGCGCCATCTCGATGCCCGCGCCCAGGAACGTCTGGCCGCGCGCGGTGAGCTCGGGCGGCACGAACTGGTCCACCGTGACGAAGTCCTGGGTGAGCTCGGCGCCCGACCCGAAGGTGACGATGGCAATCTCGACGCGCCGGGCGGCAATCGTGTCGCCGGAGACCTCCCGCTGGAATGCCCTCAGACCCTCGTTGAGCGCCGCAATCGACTCGCCCTGCATCGACGCCGAGACGTCGAGCAGCAGCACGCAGGGACACCTCGGATCCGGGTTTTCGGCAAACTCGATGTGGTCGAGATGCGTCGGCATGGGCCTAAAGTACCGCAGAATTCCCTTTGGTACTAGTTGCAGCTTGGTGGAGAATTGAGCCCAGTTCGAATGGAACGGGCCGGCAGCTTCATCGTGGACGACGCCGCCGCCTCGTCCTCCGGCGCTCGGCCGGGGCTGGCGAGCTGGTATACCCCGGGCTTGTCGGACGGGCTGGGCGATCGGCTGTTGATGTTCGACAACAGCACGGCCTCGCCGCTCGAACTCCTGCGCTTCAAAAAAGAATTCAGCAGCGTGCCGGCCTTCGAGGCCGCGCTGCGCGAGCGCTTTCAGCAGCTGAACCGGCTGAGCCACCCGTCGATCGGCCGCGTGCGCGCGGTCAAATGGCTCGAGGCCGCCGAGGGCCTGGCGCTCGTCTCCAACCAGATCCCCGGCCGGCGGCTTTCCGAGATCCTCTACGAGGCGCGCGGGCCGACGTATGCGATGGAGTTGATCCGGCAGCTCACGCCCGCGCTGGCCGCTCTCCACCAGCAGGATGCCGGCGTCTCACACGGCGCCTTGACCGCTGATCGGATCATCGTCTCGCCGGAAGGCAGACTCGTCATCGTTGAGCACGTGCTCGGTTCGGCCATTGAGTCGCTCCCCCTCACAGCCAATCGTCTGCGCTCCGATCTCGGCCTGGCCGTCGTCTCGCATGACGACGCCGCCGTGATCGATGGCCGGACGGATCTCGTTCAGATCGGATTTATCGCGCTCGCGCTCGCCCTGGGCCGCCGGATCGATCCCGGCGACTACCCGGACCAGTGTGGAGTCCTACTGGATGAGCTCATCCGGCGCGACAGCTACGGTTCCATCGCCTCACTGCGGCTGCGGTGGTGGCTGGAACATGCACTGCAGTTCGAAGGACGTGGTTTTGATTCAGCTTCGGAGGCGCAGCAGGCGCTTCTCGAGCTGCCGGAGGACGCCGATATGCTACCGGCCCCCAAGCCAGTCCACCGCGCGCTTCATGCGCTGCCCGAGCCGGCAGCCGCGCCGGTGGAGGCTTCGAGCGACGCGGTAACGGATTTGCTGGCCGAGCCGAATTTCCCGTCACAGGAGGAGCTCGCGGCCGTTGCGAGCGAGCCCGTGATGTCGTGGCAGGCCGACACACGGCGCTGGATCGTCGCGGCGCTCGCGACGCTTGCGGTCGTCGAAGCGATCGTGATCGGCGTGCTCTTGTATCGCCAGCGCACACCGGCCGCCGCGGCGCCCAGCCCGCAGCTCGTGCTGGTCGAGTCCGACATCGTCGGCGCGCAGGTCATGGTCGACGGCAAGAAATCCTCGATGCCGGTGATGCTCAACATCATTCCGGGCATGAAATCGGTGCACTTGCTCGGGCCGGAGTCCGCGGCGCCGGCCACGCCCGCGAGCGTCACGGTCGATCCTGCGACCGTCGGCGGCGGCCAGGTGGAAATCACTTCCGATCCCGTTGGCGCGCGCATCACGATCGACGGAACGAAGCGCGGCGTGACGCCGCTGACCCTGCCGCTTGCGCCCGGCCAGCACACGGTGCTCATCTCCGACGGCACGACGAACGTCAACCGCACGGTGAACGTCGTCGCCGGCGGAACCTCGTCGGTGATGGCCGCGCTCGCTCCGGCCGGCACGGTCGCCGGATGGCTGACGCTCACGGTGCCGTTCGAGCTGCAGGTGCTCGAAGGCGGCAACCTTCTGGGCACGACGAGCACGCCGAAGCTCATGCTGACGGCGGGCCATCACGATCTCGTGCTGAGAAACACGACGGTCGGGTTCGAGAGCAAGCTGCCGGTCGAGATCCAGACCGGCAAGACGTTGACATCGCCGGTCGCGGTGCCGAACGGCACGCTGTCGGTGAACGCCCTGCCGTGGGCCACCGTCCTGCTCGACGGCAAGGAGATCGGGACGACGCCCATCGCCAACCTGGACGTGCCGCTCGGCACGCACGAACTGACGTTCCGTCACCCGCAGTTCGGTGAGCAGAAAAAGTCAATCGTCGTCACCGCGAAGACGCCGGTACGGGTCGTCCAGGACTTGAGGAAGTGACGCCATGATCTCGACGATTGTTGCCGTCGTGCTCTGGACGTTCGTCGCGCAGTCGGGCGCCGCGGCACCCGCGAAGCCGGCGGCCGCGGATCTCGCCGCGGCCAAGGCGCTCTACGCGTCGGGCGATTACGAGGAAGCGCTGAACAACCTGTCGGCGATCAAGGCCGAGGACTCCGTCGACGAGGTCGAGGAATATCGATCGCTGTGCCTGCTGGCGCTCGGCCGGACCGCCGAAGCGCAGCGATCTCTCGAGCGGCTCGTTACGCGCAGCCCGCTCTTCAAGATGTCGGAGGCCGACGTCTCGCCTCGCCTCATCACGATCTTCCACGACGTGCGGCGGCGGATCCTGCCCGGCACGGTGCGCGATCTCTACGCGAAGGCCAAAGCGAACTTCGAACAGGGCCGGTACGACGTCGCGAAGCCGCAGTTCGAAGATCTGATGACGCTGCTCGCCGACGATGACCTGGCGGAAGACGCGGCGTCACTGTCGGATCTGAAGATGCTGTCCGACGGCTTCCTGAAGCTCGCCAACGCGCAGCTGACCGCGAAGGCGGAAGCCGCCAAAGCCACGCCGACGCCCACGCCCAAGCCGGCCGCCGCCGAAGAGCCGCCGCCGACGTCGCCGGCCAACCGCATGTACGGCGTGGAGGACAAGGAAGTCACGGCGCCGGTGGACGTCAAGTGCCCGATGCCGGAGTGGCATCCGGTGACGCCCGCGCAGATGCACGACTTTCACGGCGTGTTGCGCGTCATCATCAGCACCGACGGCAAAGTGGAATCGGCGTCGATCGTCTCGGCGGGCCACCCGGCGTACGACCCGCTCCTCCTCGCGGCCGCGAAGGACTGGCAATACAAGCCGGCGATGCGCGACGGGCAGCCCGTCCGGTATCAGAAGCTGATCCCGTTCGTGCTCCGGCCGCGCGTCAGCGCATCGCGATAAGATGCCCGCGCCTATGGCGCTGGCTCCCGGAACTCGCGTCGGTCCTTACGAGATCATCGGCGCCGGAGGCCCACCTCTGTTCGCGCCCCGGATACCATGCGCGAACTACGGCGAGGCTCGCCGTAGCCAGGCGAGGATTCGATGATCGGCGAAGACGTCGGCCACTATCGAATCCTCGCCAAGCTTGGCGAAGGCGGCATGGGCGAGGTCTATCGCGCCCACGACACCAAGCTTGGGCGCGACGTCGCCATCAAGGTGTTGCCAGACGCGTTCGCCGCCGATGCCGAGCGGCTGGCGCGGTTCCGACGCGAGGCGCAGGTGCTGGCCTCGCTCAATCATCCGAACATCGGCCACATCTACGGCCTCGAGGGCGACACGATCCATGCGCTCGTCCTCGAGCTCGTCGAAGGACCGACGCTTGCTGAGAGAATCGCGCACGGGCCGATGGCGCCGGCCGACGCGGTGCCGATCGCGAGGCAGGTCGCCGAAGCGCTCGAAGCCGCGCACGACGCCGGCGTCGTCCACCGCGACTTGAAGCCCGCCAACATCAAGGTGCGCGACGATGGCACCGTGAAGGTGCTCGACTTTGGGCTGGCGAAGGCCACCGCGAACGAGGCGTCGGCCGCGAGCATGGAGAACTCGCCGACGCTCACGGCGCGCGCCACGCAGATGGGCACGATCCTCGGCACCGCCGCCTACATGTCGCCGGAGCAGGCGAAGGGGCGGGCGATCGACAAGCGCGCGGACATCTGGGCGTTTGGCGCCGTGCTGTACGAGATGCTGTCCGGCCGGCGGGCGTTCGAAGGCGAAGACATCTCGGACACGCTGGCGGCGGTGCTTCGACAGGACGTCAACTGGTCCGCGCTCCCCGCCGCGACGCCCGGCGCCCTGCGCGAGCTGCTGGCGCGTTGTCTGGAACGCGACGTGAAGCGCCGCCTGCGTGACATCGGCGAGGCGCGGTTGGTACTCGAAACGCCGGCAGCCGTGGCCGACTCCCGCGCGGCCGCGCTAAAGTCGACGGCGCCGGCGCCCGTCACCCCGCCGAAAGGCTTCGGCATCGTTCATGCGATCGCGGGCCTGTTGCTCGTCGGCCTTGCGGTGATGAGCTGGCTGTGGTGGCGCGCGGTCACGATCGCGCAGCCGCCCGTCACGCGCGTGTCGGTCACGCTCCCGGCCGAAGTGACGATTCCCTTGATCATCCATCCGAGCATCGCGGTGTCCGACGATGGCTCCAAGATCGCGTTTGTCGGCAATCACAAGGGCGTCGATCAACTGTACGTGCGGCCGATTGCCGAGTTCGAGCCGAGGCCCGTCGCGGGCACGGAGGGAGCGTCGTCGCCCTTCTTTTCGCCGGACGGCGCGTGGATCGGATTCTTCGCGACGGCCGAGTTGAAGAAGGTCGCGGCCGAGGGCGGCCCCGTGATCACGATCACCGGTGGCATCACCGACGAGCGCGGCGCGATCTGGTCGGCCGACGATACGATCATCTACTCACCCGGGCCGGCAACGGCGATTCTCCGCGTCTCCGCGGCGGGCGGCACCGCCGTGGCCGCGTCGACGATCGACGAAGCGAAGCACGAGCGCACGCACCGCTATCCGGAGATCCTGCCGGACGGTAAGACCGTGCTCGTCACCGTCGGCAGCGTCGAGCATCCCGACGACTACGACGACGCGACGATCGAGGCGATTCGTCTCGACACCGGCGCGCGATCGACCGTGCTCAAGGGCGGCCGCGCGGCGCGGTACGTCTCGACCGGTCATCTGCTCTTCCTGCGCGGCAAGGTGCTGTATGCCGTGTCGTTCGACCCGGGCACGCTGGCGGTGCGCGGCACGCCCGTGCCGGTGATCGACGGCATCTCGGGCGACGTCACGACCGGGTCGGCGAACTACGGGGTCTCGAAGAACGGCACGCTCGCGTTCGTGCCGGGCGATCCCACGGGCGGAAACCGTCAGCTGGTCTGGGTGGACAAGCAGGGCAAGGCCACGCCGGTGGATACGCCCGCGGCGCACTTCGGCGACCCGCAGATCGCGCCGGACGGGCGGCGCGTCGCGGTCGCGGACACCGCCGGCGCGAGCGTGCGCGACATCTACATCATCGACACGGTGGTCGGCACGTCGAGCCGCCTCACGTTCGGCGACGTGGAGAACAGGACGCCGCACTGGACGCACGACGGCCGCCGCATCGTCTACGTCGCCTACGACCGGACGAAGAACGTCTCCGCGATCATGATCAAGAACGCGGACGGCACGAACGAGGCCCAGAAGGTGACCGAGGTGACCGGCCAGGCGTACGCGGAGGATCTCACCAGCGACGACTCGACGCTGATCTTCTCGGCGAATTCGTCGACGGCGCGGGGCAAGTTCGACATTCTGCAGGTCGCGCTTCAGCCCGGCGCCAAGCCCGTGGTTGAAGTGTCGTCGCCGACACGGGACGCACAGAACGGTGTGCTCTCGCCCGACGGAAAGTGGCTCGCCTACTACACCGGCGAATCCGGGCGGCCCGAGGTCTACGTGCAGTCGTTCGCGTCCAAGAGCAGCCGCGCGCAGGTGTCCACCGCCGGCGGCTATGAGCCGCGCTGGGCGCCCGACGGCACGGCGCTGTACTTCCAGCAAGCCGACGGGTTGATTCGCGTGCCGATCACCCCAGGCCCGGTGTTCACGCGCGGTAAGGGACAGATGCTCTTCAGCGGCGCGATCCTGCCGCCGGTCAGCGACAGCGGACAAACCTACGCCGTCGATCCCAAGGGCGATCGCTTCCTCATGCTGCGTCCGGTCAGCGACCCGAGCAACCTCGGCGGCGTGCGCGTGATCTTCAACTGGTTCGACGAACTCAGGAGACTCGGGCGAGGACGATAGGCCCTCGCTGGTGGTCCGGAGCCTTCGCTGGAAGTCCGGGGGACTTCTCAGCTCACCGGACTTCTCATCTCACCGGACTTCTCATTTCCCTCCCGGACCTCTCGATCGCAAGAGAAGTCCGACGCCCAACCCGCTGAGCACGAGGATGAGGGCGAGTCCCACGCCACCGAGGATTTTGTCGACCGCCGCAATCCCCGTCCACTGCAGGTAGTGAATCTTGTAGATGCCGTCGATGCGATCGGTGTCAGGGCCGCGCTGCGCGAGCGCAAGGCGCGGCCAGTTGAGCGTGACATGCACGCCGGTATCCGTCGTGACTTCCAGGCCGTCCACGCGCGCGACGTGGCCGTAGCGCGCGGGATTGGCCGTGAACGCGTCAGCGAGCAGCGCGCGCAGCGCGGACTCGTCCGGCGCCGGCCGCTCGTCGAGCGTCTTCGCGTCGAGATGCTTCCAGCCTGACGCCGTGCGCACGAGCAGGTGCTCGCCGAGCGCCGTCTTCAGATAGCGCGCTTCGAGCCACGCGGGGTTCGACGGCAGCGTGACCGCCGCGTCGATCGGATACGTCTTCACGGCAAGCGCCTCGTACGCGCCGCCGTAGCCCGGCTTGATGAAGAAGATCGCGCCGGTGATCGCCCAGGCCATGAACGGCGCGAGCATCACGAGGCCGACGATCCGATGAAGCTTGCGGACGGTCACACCGGGCCGTGCTTACTGCTGGAGCCGCACGAGCACGAGCGACGAGGACGGCGCGGTCTGCTGGCTGCCGGATTCGATGGTGACGCTCACGCCGTTGACGGCGCGCGGGAGATTCGCGGGATTCTCGACGGCGAGCGACGCGCGGCCGGATGCGTCGGGCGCCACCGTGCCGACGCTCGCGGCGCCGGATTCCGACAGCAGCCAGATCTGATACGTCGTGCCGTCGGCGAGCGCGGGCAGCGCCGACGCGCTCAGCACGAGGCCGCGCGATCGGCTCCACAGCACCTGCGCGAAGGCGCGCGGCGCCCGCTCCGTGCCCACGAGATTGAACCGCACGAGGTCCGGCGCGACGAGCACGTTGCCGACGATGCCGGCTTCGAGCGCGGTTTGGCGCGCCTGCGCGATCTGGCGCTCGGCGTCCGCGCGTGTCGCGGCGATCTGCTGGTTCGCCGCGGCGGCCTGCCGCTCGGCGGCCGTGACGCGCGCGGCCGCTTCGGTCAGCCGCGCGTCCATGTTGCGCTGTGTGATGACGGCGGCGACCGCGGCGGCGCCAAGGATCGCGAGGCCAAGCGCGCCGATCGCGACGCGCCACGTGCGCCCGATCTTCTCGGCGCGCGTCGCGGTGTCGTGTTCCTGACGCTCGATCGTGACTTCGCGCTCGAGCGACTCCACCCGCGCGGAGAGCCGCGCCGCGTCGTCGGAGAACTCGCGCGGCACGATCGCGAGCGAGCCCTGTGTCTCATGCGCCGCATCCGGCGCATCGCTTCGAAGATCGTCGTGAATGCGCATCACGCCTTCGAGCGGGAACGGCGTGACGTTGGCGTCGGGCAGCGCCGGCGCGGCCAACGCGCGGCGGTGGTCGGCGAGCGCCGTCTGCACATCCTCCGACAGCCGGCTCAGCTGTGTCTGCAGGCTGGCTTCGAACGCCTCGAGCCGCGCTTCGGCCCGCTCGAATCCCTGCAGCGCGAGGTTCGCGGCCGACACGGCCACTTCGCTCAGCGCCGCCGCCTCCTGGCGCAGCTGCTTGACGGGCTCCTCGTGGATCCGTCGCAGGGCCTGCCACTCGTGGCCGATCGCGTCTTCGAGCTGCTTGAGACGCTTCGCGTAGTCCTGCTCGAGGCGGTTTTCGATCGCGCCCCATTCGGTCAGGCGCATTTCCGCTTCGTTCACGACGTGCGAGTGCAGGGCGTCGGCGTCCTGCCACCGGCTGAGGATCTCGTTGCACCGCTCGGCCAGGCGCGCGAGCTGCTGCGTCGCGGGCTCGAGCGAGCCTTTGCCCTCGCGGCCCATCTGGACCGTCAGGCTCAGTCGATCAAGTTGTGCCTGGAGATCGGAAGGTGTCGGTTCCAATGGGCGCATGATACGCCTTCCCTCGGGCGCGTACAATCCGGCGCTTGCTCGTCAGCCGACGCGGTTCACGGTCGCCACGCGGCGTCGAGCCGGCGCGCCGCGGCGTCGAGTCGTTTGTCGTTCGTCCAGATCGGCAGACCCTGGACGAGGGCGGCGGCCAGCAGGTGGACGTCGACCCATCCGATTCCTGCGCCCGGAAGATCGTGACGCTCGACGAGCGCCATCGCCTCGTCGTGACTGACGACGGTCGCGCCCGGCAGCTCGGCCAATAACTCGAGCACCGCGGCCCGGTTGCGCAGCGATCCGAGCGCAAGCTCGCCGAGCACAAACGGATGGCAGACCACTTGTCCGTCCTCGAGGAGCGCCGCCAGCCGAGCGCTATGCCGCCGCAAGTGGTCGACCCAGACGGACGTGTCGACGAGGATCATCGCGGAGGTCTTGGGAACCGTCGGCGTCTAGGCGCGACGCGCGCGCCCGGCTCCGTGCCACCGAGCGCGGCGAGGCGCCGGGCGCTCTCGCGGGCGATGAGCGCCCGCAGACCCTCATGGACCAGGGCCGTCTTCTCCTGAACGCCGGTCAGCCCGCGCGCGCGGTCGATCAGCTCGTCATCGAGGATGAGCGTCGTTCTCATATGCATCAGTATGCACGATTGATGCGTATGCCTCAAGCAGGTCACTCCGCCCGCAATGCGGTGATCGGATCGGCGCGGCTGGCTCGCCACACCGGCACGGCCGCGGCCCAGACGGCCGCCAGCGCCACCAGGACGGCGGCCCCGGCGAACGACGCGACGTCGCCGGGCGCCACCCCGTAGAGCAGCGATCGCAACCCTCTCGACACCGCGGCGGCCGCCGCCAGTCCGGCCAGCAGCCCGACGCACGCGAGGCGCATCGTCTCGCCGAACACCAGCGCCGCGATCGTTCGCCGGGTCGCGCCGAGCGCCATCCGGATGCCGATCTCACGTGTCCGCTGCGACACGCCGAACGCGATCACCCCGTAGAGTCCGACGCCCGCGAGCGCCAGGGCGATCGCGGCCAGCGACGACAGCACGCCCGCGCGAAACGCCGGTTGTGCGACGGCGCCGCCGATGAGCGCGTCCATCGTGTCGACCGAGTAGATCGCAATCGATGGATCCACGTCGGTGATCGCGCGGCGGAGTGTCGACGCAAACTCCTGCGGATCTCCGGATGTACCGGCGACGATGAACATCGACGGCCACGGCTGCTGCGCGAACGGCCGGAAGATCACGCCGTTGGCCGCGACCTCGAGCCCCGAATACCGGACGTCGTCGACGACGCCGACGATCGTGACCGCCTGGTTGCCGGGGCCCGCGTCCGTGACCGCCGGTAAATGGATCACCCGCCCGATGGTCGGACGATCGCCGAAGATCTGGCGCGCGGTTGTCTCGGTCACGATCCCAACGGGCGCACGGCTCGCATCGTCGTGGTCGTCGAACATCCGGCCATCTCGCAGGCGCAGGCCCAGCGTCGTGAAGTAGCCCGGCGTCGCAGTGACGGCGTCGACCATGTAATTCGCCGGTGCGCCAGGAGCGTCGTCGAACCGATCGAGCGTGAAGCGCAGGCGCGCGAGATTGGGCGGCAGGCTCGCGCCGGCGCCGGCCGCGGTCACGCCCGGCAGTTGGCTCACGCGCGAGACAATCCGTTCGATGCCGAGGCGCTGGTCGGTGAGAGACAGCGTGCGCCCGAACGATTCGTCCACGAGGGCGGCCGTCACCTGGCGATTGTCGATCCCCAGATCGACAGCGAGCAGGTTCGCGAGGCTGCGACCCACGAGCGCGGCACCGACCAGCAGGACAACGGACAGCGCGATCTCGATCGCGACGAGCGCCTGTCCGAGCCGTCGCGCGCGCCTGCCGCCGGTTGCCGCGAAGGGGCTCGCGCGCAGGGAGGTGGCCGGGCCCGGAGGCGACACGGACGAGAGCAGGGAGAGCGCGCAAGCGACCGCCACCGCGCTCGCGCAGGTGAAGGCGACGACCGCTCCGTCGATCCGCACGAACGCCATTCTCGGCACGAGGCCAGGCGCGAGGGCTCGAAGCAGACGAAGGACGATGGCGGCGATGGTGAGTCCCGCGGCCGCGCCGCCGCCGACGAGCAGAGCCTGCTCGACGAGGGTACGTCTGAGCAGTCGCCCGCGCGTGGCGCCCAGTGCGATCCGCACAGCGGCTTCGCGAGCGCGCGCGACGTCCCTCGTCAGCATCAGGTTCGTGACATTCACGCACGCGATGGTGAGCAACAGTCCCACCGCCGCCCACAGCACGAGCAGCGTCGTGCGCGAGGACGCCGGCAGAAACTGATCGCGGAGCGGCAGCACGGTCGCGCGCAGATTCATGTCCACCGCGCGGCAGATCGCGTCGACCTGCGCCTGCGCTTCTGAGTTCGTGGCTGCGACGGACAGCCGCGCGAACACCTGGAATCCCCCGCCGCGCGGGTTCGACATCCACGGGCTCCGCGTCCGCATGAAGCCCGCCGGCCGCCACACGTCGACGCGTGCGTTCGGAATCTCGAACGTCGCATCGACGACGCCCACGATCGTGTACGGCTGGCCGTCGAGGACGAGCGTCTGGCCGTCGAGGCCGCCGGCGTCTCCAAACATTCGCCGCCACATTCTCTGACTCACGACGATCGACGGCGACGCATCGTCTGCCGCGCCCAGTCCGCGGCCTCGCGTCAGACGGCCATCGAGCGTCGCGAAGAACGACGGCGTCACTGTGGCGGTGCTGACGATCTCGTTGCCAGCAGGACCCGACAGCAATGCGCTGGCTCCGGCCGACATGGCGACGGACTCGAACGCCGTGCCTGTCGCCTCCCAGACCACGAGGTCGGACAACGAGAAGTTCGCCGGCACGGGCGTGGGCCGGCCCGTGAACGCGCGTTCGACCCTGAACGCCACGAGGTGATCGGCCTCTCGATAGTCGAGGGGCCTGAACAGCGCGCCGTAAACGAGGCTGAACAACACGATGTTGGCGCCGATGCCGAGCACGAGCGTCACGAGCGCGACCGCGGTGAAGCCCGCGGCGCGCCACAGGCCCCGCGCGGCGTCACGGCCGTCGGTCCACAGGCTGTTCAGCATGCGGCCCCTACTCTACGCCGCCACTCGCTATAATCCCCGCACCCATCGTTCGTCACTGGAGGACCACCATGGCTCGTCAGCGATTTTCGGCCGGTTGGATGCTCGCGGTCTCGGCCGCTGCAGCGTTCGTCGTCGGGGCCTCGGCCCAGGAAGGCGCGCGGGCCATTCGCGGCGTCGTGACGCCAGACAATCCGATTTGGGGGCAGGACCCCCCGGCCACCCCGCCGCAACAGGAAGAGACCACCGGGCGTGCCGGCCGCGGCGGCAATCAGGCGCCCGCGCCGCGCCCGTACGGGCAGGTCATCACGTCGGCGGCGAAGACCGATGACGGCATCTTCAAGGTGCACCGCGTCGGCGACACTCTCTACTACGAGATCCCGAAGGCCGAGCTGAACAAGGACTACCTCTGGGTCACGCAGCTCAAGAAGACGACGATCGGCGTCGGCTACGGCGGTCAGGCCGCGGGCAGCCGCGTCGTGCGATGGGTGCAGAAGGGCGACCGCGTGCTGCTGGAGAACATCGACTACAGCATCATCGCGGATCCGAGCACGCCGATCGCCGCCGCGGTCGATGACGCCAACTACCCGGCGATCATCCGCGCGTTCAACGTCGCAGCCTACGCGCCGTCGGGCGATCCGGTGATCGATGTCACGCCGCTCTTCATGTCGGACGTGCCGGAGTTCTCCGTGCGCACGCGCGTCGGCGGGCGCGGATTCGACGCGACGCGGTCGTTCGTCGAGAAGGCCGTGTCGTTTCCGCAGAACATCGACGTCGAGGTGACGCAGACGTTCACCGGCAACACGGACGCGGCGGCCGCGGCCGGCGGCGGGCGCCCCG
>DATEGZ010000047.1:0-38738 GCA_035279905.1 Vicinamibacterales bacterium | reverse complement strand
CGTCCCATCGCCTCGGCCGCCGAGACCGAGAGCCACGTGTCCGGCGATTCGAGCGCAGCCAGCACGACCTCGAACGACGCGTCGTCCTGATACGTCGCGAGCGCGCGCAGGGCCTCCGTGCGGACGCGGCGATCGCTGTCCTTCACGGCGGCGCGCAGACGCGCGGACTCGCGCGTTTTCATCTCCGCGGGCACGGAGTCGATCGACGCCAGGCCGCGCACGGCCCAGAACCGCACTTCCGCCGACGGGTCCTCGCTGAGCCGCAGGAGCGGCTCGGCGCCAGCGGGATCGCGGAGGCGGAACAGCGCCCACGTCGCGCGCCAGCGGACCTCGTCGTTCTTCGCGGTGGACCACTTCACGATGGGCGCGATGTCGCCCGGGCCGGTGAAGCGGCCGGAAGAGAGCAGCGCTTCGCCGACCACATCCGGCGCGGCGGTCGCCGGCGCGTCGGCGAGGTACTTTGCGAGCACGGTGCGCGCCTCGGGCGATCGGATCTTGCCGAGCGAGCACGCCGCTTCACGCGCGACGGGTGCGGCGGTCGCCGGCGTCGAGAGCAGGCCGCCGAGCCACGACACCGCGTCAGCGTCCTTCAGTTGTCCGGTGGAAAACGCGACCGTGCCGGCGACCTCGACGTTGCTGTCGCCGCGCGCGGTCACCAGCAACGCGCGCGCCTGAGTCGTGACCGCGCTCTGGGCGTCCGTCGCGTTTTGCGCTCGAGGGTAGCCGATGCGGCCAATTGCGAGCGCCGCGCGCCGCCGCACTTCGGGGTGCGCGGATTTGAGCAGCGCCGCCAGCTTCTCCTGATCGAAGGTGCGCGTGTCCTCGAGCATCACGAGCGTCGTGATGGCGTCGATGTCCGCCGACGCGAGCGGCGGCCGGCGCGGGGTTTGCGAAACCAAACCGGGTGCGGCGAGGAGAACGAAAGCCAATGGCAGGAGGGCGCGTTTCATGGAGTGGATGATCGTGGAGGGAGAGCCAAGAATCAACATGAAGTCCATGAAGGTCGTGAAGGACGTGAAGTCGGCCGCGTCTGACCCAGCGCTGTCGATCCGACGGCCGCCGGAGGCGGCCCAGGCGATTGGATGGAGAAGGTCAGAAACAAGAGCCAGAGCGAGTGTGCCCGCCTCTTGTTTCTGACCTTCTCCATCCAATCGCGCCCGGCTTCGCCGGGCAGTCG
Source organism: Vicinamibacterales bacterium (assembly GCA_035279905.1). GTDB lineage: Bacteria > Acidobacteriota > Vicinamibacteria > Vicinamibacterales > SCN-69-37 > DATEGZ01. The sequence continues at coordinate 37,561 of DATEGZ010000047.1, read as the reverse complement.
GATCGACGGGGTCGTGTCAGACGCGGCCGCCCTTCATGAGCTTCAAGCGCTTCATGAACTTCATGTTTAGCTTTTGATCTTTCGTCAGGAACAAGATATAGACGCTCTACGTCTAAGGCTATAGACTCTCTATACCCTATGACGCTGCACGCTTCCGCCCGCGCCGATCTGCTGCACGGCACGCTCGACATGCTGATCCTCCGGACGCTGCAGTGGGGGCCGCAGCACGGCTATGCCATCGGGCAGACGATCCGGACCCAATCGTCGGACGTGCTGCAGGTGGAAGCCGGGTCGCTCTATCCGGCCCTGCAGCGGCTCGCGAAGAAGGGGTGGGTCACCTCGAAGTGGGGCCAGACCGACGCCAACCAGCGCGCCAAGTTCTATCGGCTGACGCCGGAAGGGAAGCGCCAGCTCCTGCGCGAGGAATCGCGGTGGGACGCGCTCGTCAGCGCGATCGGCCGGATCATGCAGCCGGCGGCCGGGCCGCAGGGCAGCGAGGACTGACGTGTCGATCGTTGGCTGGCTCAGGCGGCTGATGCGGCGCGGGCTCGACGAACGCGACTTTCAGGACGAGGTCCGCGCGCACCTGGCAATTGCCGCGGACGAGCGCGTCGCCGACGGCGCGGATCGTGAGACGGCGCGGTACGCGGCGCTCAAGGACTTTGGCAACGTCACGCTCGCCACCGAAGAGGCTCGCCGCGTGTGGACGCCGTCGTGGGTCGACGCGTTGCGCGATCAGGTCAGCGACGTCCGGTACGCAATTCGCGCGCTCGCCAGGAACCCCGGGTTCGCGCTCACCGTCAGCGGGGTGCTCACGCTCGGCATCGGCCTGAACGCGACGGCGTTCACGATGCTCAAGAGCTTCGCGCTGACGCCGCTTGCCGGCGTGGACCGGTCCGCGGACCTCGTCGTCGTGTTCGGCCAGACGAGCGCCGGGCGCCAGCTCGCGCTGTCGTATCCCGACTACGTATCCCTCCGCGATCACGATGCGTCGTTTTCGCCGCTCTTCGGCACGAGACTCGTGACGGCCGGGCTCGGTCGCGGCCGCGGCGCGCGGTCGATGTGGGCCGAGCTCGTCACCGGGAACTTCTTTCAGGCGCTCGGCGTGCGCGCCGAGCTCGGCCGCACGCTGTTGCCGTCCGACGAGGTCGCGCCCGGCCAGCCCCCGATTGTCGTCCTCAGCGACGGCCTCTGGCGACGTGACTTCGGCGCCGATACGGACATCATCGGCAAGAGCGTCGAGATCAATCATCGTCCGCTGACGGTCGTCGGCGTGGCGGACGCGTCCTTTCACGGGACGATCGTGAGCTACGACGTCGAGGCGTTCATCCCCGTGATGATGGGGCCGGATCTCGGCGTGACGTTTGGCAGCCGGGAGACGACGCCGGCGGCGATCTTCTCGGACAGGGAAGCGGCGGTGGTCTTTCCGCACGGCCGGCTGCGATCCGGGACGACGATCGCGAACGCCGGCGCCGAGGCCAACGCGATCTGGGCCACGCGCGCGAGCGAACGGCCGCTCAGCGACGCCGCGCAGCACCTGAGCGTCGTGCGCTTCTGGCAATCGCCGACCGGCGGCCAGACGTACATGCTGCCGACGCTCGTCGTGCTGAGCGTGATGGGCCTGTTTGTCCTGATGATTGCGTGCGCAAACATCGCTGGCCTCGTGCTGGTGCGCGGCGTGTCACGTCGTGGCGAGCTCGGCCTGCGTCTGGCGCTCGGCGCATCTCGGGCGCGGATCGTCCGTTTGCTCGTGGCCGAGACGATCGTCCTGGCGCTGCCGAGCGCGGCGCTGGGCGTCGTGCTCGCGCGTCGCGGCATTCCGATCCTCGTGAGCTACGCCGCCGCGCTCGCCGCCCCGGCGCGGCTGTACTTCAACGTCGACATCGACGCGGTCGTGCTGGCCTTTTCCGTGCTCGTGGCGTTCGCTTGCGCCCTGGTGTTCGGCTTCATGCCGGCGCTTCGCAGCTCGCGCATCGATCTCCTGTCCGTGATGAAAGAGGATCTCGGCCAGCGCGGAGGTGGCCGAAACGCGCTCCGCGCCGGTCTGGTCGTCTCGCAGGTCGCCGTCTCGGTGCTGCTGCTGGTCGGCGCCGGCCTGGTGTCGCGCAGCGCCCAGGCGGCACGCGCGGCCTATCCCGGCTTCGACGCGAACGATGTGACGACCACCGCGATGGACGTCACGCAGAACGCCTACGACGAGACGCGCGGGCGCACCTTCTATCGCGAGCTGCTGAAAGCGGCGCGCGCGGACGCCGGCGTCGAGGCCGCCACGCTCGCGGCGTTCGAGCCGATGGCGCTCATTCCGACGCCCGGGCAGGACGTCGAGGTCGAAGGCTACCAGCGACGTCTCGGCGAGGATGCCTCGCTGATGTTCAACGCCGTCGCGTCCGACTACTTCCGGACGCTGCGCATCGGCCTGGTGCGCGGCCGTGCGTTTGGCGATCACGACGACGAGACGGCGGCGCCCGTCGCGATCGTCAACAACACGATGGCGGAGCGGTTCTGGGGGAGCGCAGACAACGCCGTCGGCAAGCGGATCCGCGTCGGCGCCGGTGACTGGCGATCGGTCGTCGGCGTCGCGTCCGACGTGAAGTACTTGCGCTTGAGCGAGCCGCCGCGCCCCTACGTCTACGTGCCGTTTCTCCAGAGCTATCGCACGAAGATGGTGCTGCACACGCGCGGTACGGCGCCGATGGACGCGCTGGTCGATCTCGCGCGCGGTCACGTGGCGTCGCTCGACATCGACCTGCCCGTGTTGTACTCCCGCGCGCTCAAAGATCGCGTGCAAGCCTCGTTCGTGTTCTTCGATTTCGCGGCGGTGATGCTGCTGACGTTCGGCACGGCGGGGATCGCGCTGGCCGCGATGGGCACCTACGGGCTCGTGTCGTACGCCGTCAGGCAGCAGACCCACGAGATCGGCATTCGGATGGCGCTCGGGGCGTCCGGCGCCGCGGTCGTGCGGGGCTTTCTCGGCCGTGGCCTGCGGCTCGGCGCGACCGGGGCCGTGCTGGGCATCGTGCTCGCCTTCGGGTTGAGCCGGCTGCTCGGAGGCGTGCTGTACGGCGTGAGCGCCACCGACGTGGTGTCGTTCGCCCGCGCGCTCGTCATTGTCCTCGGCGGCGTGATACTCGCGACCGTCGTGCCCGCGTGGCGCGCGTCACGCACGGACCCGCTGCGGGCGCTCAGACACCAGTAAATCCCCGCAAAGTTCGAGGCTGTCACGTTTGGCCCTGCCCGCTCGTCTCCTGGGCATGGCACGGAACGGCAGATCCCTCCGCATCTGGCTCGTCTGGGTGGTCCTGGTCCACCTCGGGCTCTCCCTGGTGCACGGCGCGGCGCATGCGCAAGCGAATGTCCCGCTCTCGCGCGCCGGTACGCTCTTCGTTTTCATCGTCATTCTTGCAGGACCGTTGGTCGGACTCGCGCTGACGTGGCCGGCCGAGCGGCTGGGGAGCTGGCTCGTCGCCCTGACGATGGCCGGCTCGCTGGTGTTCGGCCTGGTCAATCACTTCGTTCTGGACTCCGCGGATCACGTGACCCACGTGCAGCCCGAATGGCGGGCGTTGTTCGCCACGACCGCGGTCCTGCTCGCTCTGACCGAACTGCTCGGATCCGGTCTGGCGATCCGTGTGCTCCGGGCAAGGACGTCGTCATGAGAGTCTTCGTCGCGGGTGGATCGGGAACGATTGGTCTTCCGCTGGTGCGCGCGCTGGTCGCGGCCGGTCATCACGTCACGGCACTCACGCGGTCGCCGGGCAAACAAGGGGAGCTGCGCGGGTTGGGCGCGTCGGTCGCGGTCGCCGATGCGCTCGATCGAGACGCGCTCATGGCCGCGGTCGCCGCGGCACGGCCCACGCATGTGATTCATCAACTGACCGCGCTGCCCAAGGACGGCGTGCGCCGCGCGAAGGACCTCGAGGCGACGAATCGCCTGCGCATCGAGGGCACGAAGAACCTCCTCGACGCCGCAATCGCCGCCGGCGCCGGCCGGTTCGTCGTCGGCTCCTTCGCGATCCTCTCGGATCGCGGCGCCGACATGACGGGACCGGTCGCTGACGCTTTCGACGCCACACGCTCGATGGAGCGTCAGGTGCTCGAAGCGACGACGCGCGGCGCCATCGAAGGCGTCGTCCTTCGCTACGGGCTGTTCTACGGCAGCGAGGCGCCGTCGACGATGGCGATGATCGAGCAAGTGCGCAAGCGTCGCGCTCCCGTCGTGCGTGACGACACGAGCCTGCTGCCGGTCATTCAGCTCGACGATGCAGTGAGCGCCACGGTGCTGGCGCTCGAGCGGGCGCCTGGCGCTAGCGTCTACGACATCGTGGACGATCGCGCCGTGAGCATGACGGAGATTGTCGAGACCATCGCGGAATACACTGGATCGTCTGCGCCCTTCAGAGTGCCGGCGTGGCTGCCGAAGCTCGTGGCGCCCTACATCGCCCGCATCACGTCGGTCCGCCTGCGGCTCTCGAATGCGCAGGCCAAAGCCGAGCTCGCGTGGCGCCTGAGGTATCCGACGATGCGCGACGGGCTGGCGGCGATCTTGCAGCGTGCAGCGTGAACATGGACCAGGACGTCTTCGCGACCAGTCGCCCGTTGCTGTTCTCGATCGCGTACCGGATGCTCGGCAGCGCGTCCGACGCCGAGGACGTGTTGCAGGACGCGTGGCTCCGCTATCGCAACGCGGACGTCGCGGCGATTCGCTCGCCCAGGGCCTTTGCGACGACGATCGTCACGCGGCTGTGCCTCGATCGCCTCAAGTCCGCGCGCGCGACGCGGGAGCAGTACATCGGCCCGTGGCTGCCCGAGCCCGTGCTCACCTCGGAAGTGGGGAACCAGGAGACCATGCTGCAGCGCGCGGAGTCGGTGACGCTGGCGTTTCTCGTCCTGCTCGAGCAGCTCTCGCCGGAAGAGCGCGCGGTCTTCGTGCTCAAGGACGTCTTCGAGTACGACCACGCGGAGATCGCGGAGATGCTCGGTACGACGGTGGAGAACTCGCGCCAGTTGTTGCACCGCGCGAAGGCGCGGCTGGCGGAAGGCCGGCCGCGGCTGTCGGGCTCCGCGGAATCGAGACGCGCGGTGGCCGAGCGGTTCGCGCGCGCCTTCTCGGACGGCGACGCGTCCGCGCTCGCGGCGCTCCTGACCAGGGACGTGGGCTTCTGGAGCGACGGCGGCGGCAAGGCGTCCGCCTCACTCCGCCCGCTCGCCGGCCACGACGAAGTGATCAACTTCCTCGTGGGGCTCCGCCGCGTCGGGCAGAATCTCAACCTGCTGAAGGACGCGTCGCTCACATTCGCGGACGTCAACTTCGAGCCCGCGCTCGTCTTGCGTCTCGGCGATCACCTGCAGTCGATCTTCGTGCTGTCCATCGAGGGCGACACGATCTCCGCGATTCGTGTCGTCCGCAATCCCGACAAACTCGCGCGCATCGACGGGCAGCTCAAGGTGCACTGAGAGATAATCGTCACCGTGTTTCGCACGGTCTCTGCTGTCCTCTTCGCCCTCGCGCTGGCTGGCGCGCAGGCGCCGCAACCCAACGGCGCCGGCGTGGTGCGCGGCGTGCTGCCCGATCGTTGGCAGGTGAGTGGTCCCGACTGCCCGCCGGATCCGCATTTCCAGGTGCACGAGTACAACCCGGACCTGGTCATCCTCCGCGAGTCCGGATGTTCGAACTACGAGAAGCCGTTCCTGTATCTGATCTTCGGCAAGAGCAAAGTCCTCATGCTCGACACCGGCGCCGGCAAGACGGACGTGGCGGACGTGGTGCAGGCGGTGTTGAAGCGCAGCGGGCGCGACGCGATGCCGCTTGTCGTGGCGCACACGCATGCGCACGGCGATCACATCGCGGGCGACGCGCAGTTGCAGCTGCTGCCGAACACGACCGTGGTCGGGCTACAGCCGGCGGCGGTGCAGTCGTTCTTCGGCTTCAAGAACTGGCCGGAGGACATCGTGGCGTTCGATCTCGGCGAGCGGACGGTCGACATCGTCCCGATTCCCGGGCACGAGCCGTCATCGATCGCGGTCTACGATCGCCAGACGGGCATCTTGTTCACCGGCGACACGCTCTATCCCGGCCGCCTCTACGTCCGCGACGCGCCGGCGTTCACGCGCAGCATCCAGCGGCTCGTGGACTTCACGCGCGGCAAGATCGTGGCGCACATCCTCGGCAATCACATCGAGCAGGCGCGCACGCCGTATCTGGACTATCCCGTCGGCACGAAGTATCAGCCGGACGAGCACGTGCTCGAACTGGGCCGAGCGCAACTGCTCGAGCTCAACGACACGCTGACCGCGATGAACGGCAAGATCGTGCGCACGGCGATGCGCGACTTCACGATCTGGCCGCAGTAGCTCACACGCCCATGATGAATGCCAGGATGTCCGGCAGATCGACGCGCTGCGAGTAGGTCACCCCGGCGCAGTTGCCGTTGTTCACGAAGCTGTTGACGCCGATCACCGTGTGCGAGTCCTCGATCAGATCGGGGCCGCCGGAGTCGCCGAAGCAGATGCCGCCCTTGCCCTTCGAGGGGTTCGCCGTCAGCGTGATGAACTCGCCGCTCAGCCGGCTGTTGTTGTCGATCAGGAGGCTCGGCGCGAAAAACCGCGAGAACAGAAAGATCTGCTGCGGTTGACCGCCGCCGCGGATGAATCCCTGCGCGCCGTAACCCACGATCTCGACGGGCGTGTTCCCCAGCAGCGTGTCGACGAGGCCGGCCGAGGGCAGCGACGCGAACGATCCTGGATTGCGCGGGGAGTCGAGGACGACGACCGCCACGTCGTGCGAGTCGAAGCCCGGCACGCCATGACCGCAGTTCGGACACCAGTTCGGGTTGGGATGGAACGTCCCCGAAGTGAAATCCGTGGCCAGCGAGTACGGCGGCGCCGCCTTGTAGGTGACGAGGACGGGCATACTCGGATCCGCGCAATGGGCCGCCGTCAGGAATTTCGTCGGTGAGAGCGCGGCGCCCGAGCAGATCGAAATGAGATTCGTGTTGGGGATGAACTGAATGACCGTGCCGACGAACGGATGACGATTGCCGTCGGGTTGGCCGTTCGTCACGGTCAGCACGGGCGTCACCGCGGCGAGACTGGCGGCAACGGTCAGAGCGGTAAGGATCCGGATGCGCATCTTCCCCTCCATGTCAGCGTTGGCGTTCGCCCGGGGGAGCGGGATTGAGACCGCCATCCTACACCTGGCGCGAAGACCCGAGTCGGACTATCCTTCGCGTCCATGATCCGCGCCATTACCTGTTTGTGTCTCGCAATCGCCGCGCCGGGCGCGATTGCGCTGCAGGCCCAGCGTCCGAGCCCGGAGCACGCGCGCCTCACCGCGCTCGCCGGCACCTGGGACGTCGAGATGACGTTCAAGTTCCAGCCCAACGGGCCCGGCCTCGCCGTCAAAGGCACGTCGACGATTCGCGCGCTGCTCGGTGGCTTCTTCATCGAAGAAAAGATCGACGGCTCGCTGAACGGCACGCCGTTCACGACGCTCGCGTGGACCGGCTACAACACGGGGACCAAACAATACGAAGCGACGCGCATCGCGAGCACGAACACGGCGCGCATCGCCGAGACCGGCACGTACGACGAGGCGACGCGTACGTTCGAGCTGAAGGCGGACTACCCGCTGGCCGGCGAGACATGGCACCAGCGCACGGTGATTCAAGTGCAGTCCGCGGACTCGATGATCGCGACGAGCTACCTGAGCTTCGGGACGGTGCCGGAGTGGAAGGGCGTCGAGATCAAATACACGCGGAAGCCCTGAATCTACTTCGCCGGCTGGAACTCGCGGTGTCCCGTCTGCCAGAGCATGAACGCGTACTGGCCCGCGAAGTTGCTGAACGTCACGCTCTTCTCTTCCGTGAAGTGGCCATCGTCGTAGTTGATCTTGAGCAGGACGGGCTTGTCTGATGTGCTCGCGGCCTGCAGGGCGGCGACGAACTTGCCCGGCTGCCACGCGACGACCCGCGGATCGTTCCACCCCGCGACGCCGAGCACAGCGGGGTACTTCACGCCAGGCCGCACGTGGAGCAGGCCGTCCATCTCGGCGAGCGCTTTCACCTCGACCGGATCCTGCACCGTCCCGAATTCCGGCGTGTTGATCGGACCGTTGGCGCTGAACTCTCCGCGCAGCGCGTTGGCCACACCGACGTTGCAGACCGCCGCCGCGAAGAGGTCAGGGCGCTCGGTGATCGCGCGGCTGATGAGAATTCCGCCGGCGCTCGTGCCGGTGCCGGCGAGCCTGGCCGGGCTCGTGTAGCCTTTCGTTGTCAGGTACTCCGCGCACGCGATGAAGTCCTTCCACGTGTTGGGCTTCGTCGTCTTGTAGCCGGCCTTGTACCAGTCTTCGCCTTTTTCGCCGCCGCCCCGGACGTGACAGTAGCCGAGCACGGCGCCATGCAGCGCCACGGAAAAACGGACATCGAACGCCGGCGGGAACTGGAAGCCGTACGCGCCGTACCCCTCGAGGACCGCGGGCGTGCTGCCGTCGAGCGTCAGATCCTTGCGGTGAATGATCGACAGCGGCACCATCGTGCCGTCGTAGCTTCGCGCCTCCACTTCTTCGGACACGAGATTCTCGAAGCCCGGGTAGGCGACGGGCGTGTTGAAGACGCTCTTGACGAAGCGATCCGTGTCGCCGTCGAGGTCCCACATCGTCCGCGGCTGCGTCCACGACGTCGTGGCGACGATGCAGCGATTGCTGTGGGCGTCGGGACAGGCGATGTCCGCGGTGCCGGACGCCGGAAGCCTCACTTCTGACAGCTTCCCGGTCGCGAAGTGGTACTTGACGATCCGGCTGAGGATGCCGTCGGAGTACGAGAGGAACAGGAAGTCCTTGCTCTTGCTGATGTACTGAATCGAGTCTTTCGCTTCGGGGATGACGGTCTCGGCGTGCGGCCAGTCCGGATGCGTCACGCTCGTGCGAACGAGCTTGTACTTCGGCGCGCCGGTGTAGGTGACCGCGTACGCGAAGTTCTTGTCGATCGTGAGCCCGCGCACCAGGTGATCCGCCGGTGCGCACAGGACGTTCCACGCCAGCTTCGTTCCGGTCTTCATCTGGGCGGTCGGCGCGTAGAAGATCCGCATCTCGTTTTGCACCGTGGAGACCGATCCCAGAACGTAGTCGGGAGACGCCTCGTCGATCGAGACTTGCGGGAATTCCTTCTGGGTGATGCCCAGCGCGGGATAGCTCTCGTCGCTGAAGAAGTCGGTGTCGGCCGGCACCGGCGTGCCGATCTTGTGGAGCCGCGTCTGGCGATTCAGCTCGATGTCCTCGCTCTTGATGTCCGTGACCTTCCCCATGTCGTAGAAGATCGACTGGCTGTCCATCGTCCAGCCGAGCGGTCCGTAGGACGGAGACATGCTTTCCGGCAGCAGCTCGGCGCGATCGACGTCGAGCACGCGGATCTCTGAGAACTCCGCGCCGGCGGCTGTGAAGCCGAGCGCGACGAGCCGGCCGTCCGGCGACGGCAGCACGCTCTGAATTGTCGTCACATCACCCGGCTTGGCGATCTTCGGCGTGAATTTCGAGGGGTCGAAGAGCAGCCGCTCGGCGCCGGTCCATCCTTCACGGACGTAGAGCTTGCCGACGTTCTCGCTGCCGAGCGTCTTCTTGTAGAAGAGCCGGCCGCGCTCGTAGGCGAACGCGCTGTACTGCGCGGGCCTGAGCTTGTCGAGCCGCGTCCACTCGGCGGCCAGCGCGTCGCGCGCGGGGATCTTCGCGAGCAGACCGTCAGTGAGCTCGGCTTGCGATTTGAACCACGCGCCGACCGCGGGGTCCTTCAGATCCTCGAGCCAGCGGTAGGGATCCTTGTACGTGGTGCCGAAGTAGGTGTCCGCCGCGTCAACGGTCCTGGTTGGCGGATAGGGTAGTTGTGCGAGCGCCGCGCTCGTGAGCGCCAGCGCCAGCACCGCGCCGAACGGTCTCATTCGCGCGCCTTGGCGTACGGTCCCGGAATCGACACCGCGCTCGCGCCGGTCTGCCCGAGCAGCACGTCGAGCGTCGTGCCGATGAACCGGTTCCACTCGATCGGCGCGATGACGATGGAGCTGGCCTCGTCGGTGATGACCATGCCGGTGGTCACGCGATTTGCCACAAACCACCATCTGTAGCTGATCGACGACGCTGCGGTCGCCGGCTTCGGGTGGAGGAAGTCAATGAAACGATCGAGCACGGTCTTCTTCCGTGTCATCGGCGGTGCTTTTTGGGGGGCACCCAATTCTGCCACAGATCGCCCGCCTTCGCTCCTTCGGAGCTGCGGCGCGCCAAGCTACACCATCACCCCGGCGATGTGGACCGTGTTGCCGGAGAGCGTGATTGACGCGCCATGCCCGTTGTCGATCACAATTCCGGTATTGCTGAGGGTGATCCGCGCGCCTCCGGGCGCGACGAGGGTGATCTGATTCACCCCCGGTTGCGCCGCCGAGGCCGGCAGTTCCGCCGCCGAGCCCCACCAGCCTCCGCTCCAGATGGGGAAGTCCGGATCGCCCTGCTCGAATTCGATCCAGACGCCGGCGCCGACTGGCGGCAGCGCGACGAATCCCACGTCGGGTCCGGCAAACGGCGCCGCAGGCATCGCCCAGGTCGTCGGCTGCGTCCCGAGCACGTCCGGCACGATCGCCTGCACGCGCGCCCGGAGCTCGGGATCGGTGTTGCTCGCCACCGTGCCTCGGTACTTCCCGAAATAGCGTGTCCGCTTGCTCCTCATGGCCGTCTCCCGGGAGCGGGCGCGCCGATCCCGGCGCGCACCAGCTCGAATGCCTGGCTGTGGCTGCTCGGCGTGATCGTGTCGCGCACGCGATACACCTCGAAGAGGCCGTCGAACGGCCTCGCGGCGCCGTGGACTTCGACGATCGCCCCCGCGCGAAGCCGCACGCGGGCGCGCGCGACGTTCAACGTTCCATGCCCCGTCATCGCTTCGGCCGAGCGGGCGTCTGCGGCGAGCAACGCGCTTGCGGCTTCGGCGGCCGTGAGTTTGGCGGTGTCTCGCAGGCGGCGATGCCGATGCGCGGGCGGCACGACTCTGCCAAGCGGTGGTGAAATCGCGGCGATGTTCGGGACCGGGATGGGAATCACGGTCTTCGACGCGGGCTCGAGCACGAAAGCTTCGGGCACGACTCGCTGGTTCGCATCGAAGCTCACCTGGAGCGCCTCGATGTTGCTGAGGTTGCTGAAGTCGATTGACAGCGCGGGGCGCGGGCGATCGGCGCGAGGCTCGGGGCCCCAGTAGGCGACCGACGAGGCGGGCACCGGTCCCGGATCCAGCGTGAATCGAAACCCGACTTCGTCCGCAAGCGATCGGATGTACGCGTAGTCCGTCCCGCGCTGATGCGGGATGCGCTCGGCAGGGACAGGCGTGGCCGGCAACGGCGGCGCAACGACGAGCGGCACGATGCCCAACACGCCGTACGCCGCGAGCAGCACCTGCACGCGCGCGTTGACCGGCGTCGCCGGGAACGGCCGTTCGACCTCCAGGAGATCCATCAGCAGCGTCAGATCCTCACCGCTGACCATGAGCACCGGATTTCCCCCGACGCCGGTGGAGATCGTGTGGACGACCATCACGCCATCCATGACGACGGAGACGCCGTGTCCCTCATTAAGAACGAGGACCACGCGCAACAGATCTCCGGAGTCGAGCAGGAACCGCTCGGGCAGGGCCGGGTCGTCGAGACGGAACGTCAGGCGAAACATTCCACGCTCGCCGATCGCCGAGTCGATCTCGACGCGCTCCAGCGCGTCCGACACCTCGCGCGGGACCGCCGCCGGAACCTGAGCGCCGACGAGAAGCGAGAGCGTGCGAATGCTCATTGTCTTGACGAGATCGTGGTCAACGCCAGCACCGCGTACGCGGTCGCGGCATCACTCATGAACTTCGCTGGATCGGATTCAGGATCGCGACGCTTGTTCAAGGACGAGGCCGACCATCGGCCGGTGGCGTGGTCCTGGCCGCGCCGAAGCCACTCGAGGCCCCTGGCGATTCGCGGATCGGTCGCACTGATGCCGGCGCCTTGAAGTGCGAGCACGGCAAGGCCGGTCGCATAGCCGTCCGTGCCAGTCTCGTTCGGGGTGTTGTCCACGCGCTTGTACGCGCCGAGCGACGAAGTGCTCCATCCGCCGTCCTGTTGCTGCAGGGTAAATGCTTGATCGACCGTGGCCGCACGCTGGTCGCTGGTCAATAGATCCGGCACGACGCTGGAGGCCCACAGCGCCATCAGCCGGTTGTGCAGCGATTCGTGCTCGAACTGTTTGTGAAAGTAGCCGCGCAGTTGACCCAGACCGTCCTGAATGTCCGGCGAGCTCGCGTAGTTGCCCGGCGCGGAACCGACGGCAAGCGCGGCCAGCGAGGCGCCGAAGTACGGCGAGTTTGGGGATTCCCACGGCTCGTACCCGAAGTTCAGCCACGTCCACGCGCCCGACTGCGGACCGGTTTTCATCTGCAGCGCCCACATGTTCGCGAGCGCGGTTTTGCCGTCTTCGCTCAGGTGGCGGAGCTCGGCGTCGCGCCGCGCGAGCACCAGCGCGTTCATCACGGACTCGATCGCGCGCGATTCGCTCGTCTTCGGCACGCCGCGCGTCTGATCGGGATAGAACGGCTCGATGTCGCGCCACATGCGCGCGCGCGTGATCAGGTTGCCGAGGATCTTCGTTTCCGTCGCGGCGGGTTCCGGCTCGCCGAGCGCCCGGCGCAGGGCAGGACGCGCCAGGGCGTACGGCAGCGTCGTGTGACACGAAATACAGAACGTGCCGTGATCGCGTTTGGCGCTCTGCCAGGTCGTCCACCACTCCGCCCGCCCGTCCAGGTAGGACGCGGCGGCCTTCGCGTCCCATTCGAGCGGCCCGGCTGGAGATCGATTTCTGGCGGTCGCCGAGGACATGGCGAGCGCGAGCGTCAAGGCGGCAACTGCTGACCCAAAAGCCGCGGATGAAGGTTTCATGCAGGGCCTCCTTGGCCTCACGACCCCATCAACGAGCCATCATACTTGTCTGCTATCCTCAGGCCGTCACCGTCACCAATTCGTCTAAGGCTCCAAACCCAGGACGTTGCTCGATATCAGTCCGACCACGGTCGAGACCCAGCGGGCGCACATCATGGAGAAGCTCGACCTGCACAACACCGCCGACATCGTGTTGTGCGCGGTTCGGAAGGGAATCGTGCGGTAGTGAACTGAAATCGCCACACACCGCTTATGCGGGACGTGCGGCTTGCCGTTCGGGCCCTCTTGGCGACGCCGGTCATCTCGGCCGTCGCCGTGTTGTCGCTGGCTCTCGGGATCGGCGCCAACAGCGCGATCTTCTCGCTCGTCAGCACCCTGTGGCTCGCGCGTCTCGTGGGCGCCTCCTCTACGGTCTCGAGGCGCGCGACCCGCTCAACATCTTCCTGTCAGCCGCGGTGCTGGTCGTCGTGGCTGGAACGGCCGCGAGGTGGCCGGCTCGTCGAGCCGTCCAGATCAACCCCGAGGACTTGCGGCGATGGACCTGATCAGTCTTCACACGCTGGGAGCTGCGCCTACTCGGTGCGAAGGGCGCGCGACGGATCAAGCGCAGCGGCGCGACGCGCCGGCACGACATTCGCCAGCATCGCCACCGCGACCACGACGACCAAGGCGACACCCCAAGCGAGCGGGTCAAGATAGCTGACGCCGTAGAGCGCGCGCGCAACAGCACGCGCAGTGCCGACGGCACACAAGGCGCCGATGACCGCGCCGCCCAGGGACAAAGTCAACCCTCGACCCAGAACCAGCGCCAACACCGCCGAACGACGCGCGCCGAGCGCTATCCGAATGCCGATCTCGCGCGTGCGGCGCGCGACCGAGAACGCGATGACACCGTAGAGGCCGACAGCTGCGAGCAGCATCGCCATCAGCCCGACACCCCCAACTGCCAGCGCCCCGAACCTGGCCGGGAAGAGCGTCACCCCCACTTGCGCCTCCATCGTCTGGCTGTCGATGAAGACGATGTTGGGTTCGGCCGCGGCCAGTACGCGCCGCATGTCGTTGACGAGCCGTCCGGCATCGCCATCGGTTCGCGCCATGATCGACTCGTCCTCGCTCGGCGCTTGACTGTAGGCGAAGTGCAGGTACGGCGTCGCCGGCTCGCCGACGCTGTGCACTTTGTAGTCTTTGACGACGCCGATGATCTCGACGTCCCGGCCGTCGAACGAGCCCGCCCGAACGTGCTGCCCGATCGGATCCTGCTCCGGCCAGATCTTGCGCGCCATCGCTTCATTCACGATCGCGACACGCGGCGACGCCGGGGTGTCGGCGGACATGAAGTTGCGGCCTTTCACGAGCGGCACGCCCATCACTGTGAAGTACTCGGGCGACACGGTCGTAACGTCGATCTCGAGGCCCCTCGCTCCCGACTGCTGCCGATCGGGTGGAAAGATCTCGTTTCGATTGAAGTTGAGTGACATCGGCGTGCGCGTCACGAGGCACGCCGACACGACGCCGGGAATCGCGCGCACGCGCTCGATCGCGCCCGTGTAGAACCGGGTGCTTCGCGGCACATCGTAGCCGATGAGATCCAGCGCGGTGGAGACGACGGCGAGCCGACTGGAATCGAAGCCGACCGGCAGCCCCTCCGCGACCGCCAGGCTTCTCGTGAGCAGCCCCGCCGTCACCAGGAGCACCATCGTAATCGCCACTTGCAGGACGACGAGCCCGTCGCGCAGTGTCCAGCGCTGAACAGCGGCACGGGCCGGGTCGCCTTTCAACTCACGCACCAGGTTCGGTCGTGTGGCCTGGAGCGCTGGAGCCAGGCCGGCGGCGAGCCCGGCAATTGCCGCGACGATCATCGTGAACGCCAGCACCCGCCCATCAACGTGCACGGTCGTCGTGAGCTGCACCGGCATCGGCAAGTGCAGCGACGCAATCGCACGCGTGATCGCAAACGCGACGCCGGCGCCCGCGATGGCGCCGAGCACGGACAGCACCGCCGATTCGGTCAGCAATTGCTGCACGAGGTGCCTCCGGCTCGCGCCAATGGCGAGCCGGACCGCAATCTCCCGCTGGCGGCCCGACGCGCGCGCGAGCAACATGCTGGCCACGTTGGCGCACGCGGTCAGCAGCACGAGCCCGGCGACGAACATGAAGCCGAGCGCGACGACCAGCATGATTCCGTCGGCCTGCGGGAGCACTCGGACCTTGTCGCTTCGCATCACGGACGTGGTCCGATCGCTGTTGGTCTTTGGATACGCCGCCGCCAAGCGCCGCCAGATGACCCTGAGATTGGCCTGGGTCTCCGCGAGCGTCGCGCCCTCCTTCAGGCGGCCCTTGATGAACAGCCAGCGGTAGCCGCGGCGATCGAGTGGACCGGTGCCGCCAGGCGACGGGACAGTGTCGATGAGGCCGGCGGGGCTGACCTCATCGACATATGCCATGGGCGTCCAGACTTCGGTAGAGACCACTGGAAACGCGCCGCTGAATGTGCGCGGCGCCACGCCAACGATCGTGTACGGCTCGCCGTGGATGCGAATCCGCGTGCCAATCGCGGACGCCTGCCGCCCGAATTCACGGGACCACAACGTGTCCGCGATGACGGTCGCGCGCGGTGCGCCCGGCCGATCGTCCTCCGTCGTGAGCAAGCGCCCGGCCTGAGGACGGAGTCCGAGCACAGAAAAATAATTGCCCGTGACAACTTCGCCGAGGGCGAGCCGCGGGTGATCCCCGAAACCGACGGCGTCGAGCGACAGGCTGTACGCGAGCACGTCGGTGAACACGCCATTTTGCATCTTCAGGTCGAGGTAGTCCTGATAGGAGCTCGTGCCGTACGTTTCGCCGTCGCGCTGCGACGTATAGAAGTCGACCAGCCGATCGGGGCGTTCAACCGGCAGCGGACGGAAGAGGGCAGCATCGACGACGGCGAACAACGCCGTATTGAGGCCGATGCCGATCGCGAGCGACATCACCGCAATCAGCGTAAATCCCGGGCTGTTCCGCAACCAGCGAAGGGTGTGGCGGGTGTCGTTCAGGAGGCGTTCGAACATGGCCACTCCTGTCATGCTCTGATACGCATTGAGCCGACGATAGGTTCGTCGAGAGAAGGCAGAATTCCGCCAAGGCGATCCGAGTCGCAGCGTGCGCCGCGTTTCAGGCGCCATTGGTGCACTAAGCTGCCATATCGACGGCCGCCACCCGAACCGGGCAGCTATTTGATCGTCACCACCGCGGCCGTGCTGCGTCCGGTCACTTCAGGGGCGTACATCGCCTCGCCCTTCGCGCCGGCGGCCGTGAAGGAACCGGCGGTCGTGGCACGGACGAGATACGTGAACTCATGACGCCCGGCGGAGAGCCGCGTCGCGAACGCGAGCACGCGGTCGTCGAGCTTCTCGACGTGATCGAATCCGCCGCGCCGCCACCAGGCGACGAAGGTCTGATTGGGGCCGTTGGTCGTGGCCTCGCGAGCCAGGTCGAGCGCCGTCGTGCTCAGCGACTCGTCAATCGGCTCGAATCCCGCGGGCAGGCGATCGTCGAGCGCGATGAACTTGCCCTCGGCCGGCAGATTGACCGTGACCGTCACCCGAATCACGTCGCCCACGTTGAAGGTCGTCGCGGCGGGGGAGGCGCCGCCGCCGGGCGCGAAGAGCGCGAATCGGCGATCGATGTGCATCCCTCGATCGGCCGGATCCGGCGGCTCGGGCGCGAGGTAGCGCAGGCGCGTCGAGTAGTACACTCGTCCCGTGCCGGTTCGCGCGACCTCGAGATCGCGGGAATCGCCCGCCAGCGTCTTCGCCAGCTCGGTCATCGGAATCCGGAACTCGTGCGACGTCGTGCTCCGGCCCGCGAATGACACCGTGCCGACGGTCGTCGTGCCCAGTTTCACCGCCACCGTCATCTGCGGCACGTCGCTCTCGAACGCGCGGTAGTACGACACGAGCGCGGCGAGCGCGGTCGCGTTCTCGTACGTCGTGCCCCAGCGCCCGTTCGTGCGCGACGCCAGCAGCCATCGCGCCATCGGCGCCGCCAGCGTGCCTTCGTCCTGACGGCGCGACAGGCCTTCGAGCACCACGGCGGTGGCCCGCACGTTCGAGTTCCACAGCCACGCGAGCGAGTCGTCGTCCATCTCCTCTACATGCGCGCGGTCGGCCTCGATTCTCAACGCATTGCTGAGACGCCGGACGACGTCCTGGTAGCGCGGGCCTCGTTCGCCGCTCCCGGCCATCGCGTCGGCCAGATACGAGAGCGCGAACACGGGCATCCGTTCGGCGAGGGCGTACAGCCGCGTGGCGTCCGGCCCCGCACTGCGGCCAAACGCGGTCAGCACCTTCGCCGCGTAGGCCTGCGACGCCGCCCACGCGGGCCACCACTGCACCTCCGGCGGCTGCTGCCGCTGCTGGCGTTGCAGGTAGTCGAGCGCGCGATTGATCGCGCCCTGATCGATCGTCATCTTGAGATCGCGTGACGTGCGCCACACGTCGAGCACGTACGCCGTCAGATACGCGGACGTCGCCTGGCACTGGCCCGGCCAGAACGTGATGCCGCCATCAGGGCACTGGAATCCGTACAGCGCGTCGAGCGCCGACGCCGCGTTCGCGCGCGCCGTCTCCGGCTTGACACCAGGCAGCGTGAACGCGCCGCCGAGATCCGCCGTCAGCACCAGGGCGAGCGCGCGCGACGCCTTGGCCTCGGCGCATTCGTACGGGTACTCGTTGATGTACCGCACGCTTTCGCCCAGTCCGACGAGCGCCGTGGACGCGAGGTTGATCGTGAGGCCTCCCGCGCCCGGCACCGCGCCGGCCGGCAGCATCAGCTTTTCGATCGCCTTCGATGTCGTGTCGCCGTACGCCGCCACCGTCTCCAGGCGCGACGGCATCGTCACCGGCAGCGTGGTCTCGAACGCATCGGTCTCGTCGCCGAGCTTGACGGTCATCTGCACGCGCACCGGCGCGATCGATCGCGCGATGGCGTCGAAGCGCACCGCCTGCGTCTCGCCGGCCGCCAGATGGATGGTCTTGACCGCCGCCGCCTCGAATCCGAGCGCCGTGCCGTCGAGACTGCGGACGGTGACGACGGCGTCGCCGCTGGTCGAGCTGCCGTTCGTGACCGTAGCGCCGAAGACGGCACGATCGCCGCGCGACAGGAATCGCGGGAACGCCGGCAGGAGCGTCAACGGCTTGGTGACCGCGATCTCATGCTCGCCAGATCCAAACAGCTCAGCCTGATCGGCGACGGCCATGATGCGGTACGTCGTCAGCGAGTCGGGCAGCGTGACGTCCTTCGTCGCGCGGCCGTTCAAATCCGTCGACGTCGAGCCCAGCCAGAACACGACGGGACGAAAGTCCTTGCGGAATGCGAAACCTGGGCCTGGGCCCGCGCCGGGGATCTGTTCGAACGAGTCGAAGTTCATGGCCCAGGGATCGCGGTTCGAGGCGAGGTCCGTGACGCTGCCGCCCTCGAGATTCCACTGGACGTTGGATGAGGCGCCATAGACCGACAGGCCCACCTGTTCGCCGGACGCGTTGCCACCGCCGCCGCGACCGCCGCCGGCCCCGCCGCCCAGCGCGCTTCCATCGTCCTTCACGAACGCGCGCCGGCTGATCATCCGCTCGCGTGTGTCCTCGGTGAGCACCTGAAGATCGCGGCGAGCGTAGATGGCCTTCACGATGTCGGGCGTTGTGTAGTTCGTGAGCGAGAGCAGGCCGTAGTCCACGGCCCAGAGCGCCACCTCGGCTGATGCCGGCTTGCCGCCGGCGTCGCGCACGACGACCGACACCTTTGCGGGCGCGTGCGGCAAATACTCATCGCGGTCGGACGACACGCTCACGTTCAACCGCTTCGACTCGTCGTCAATCGTGAGCATCGTGTAGCCCACGCGGAACGCGGGCTGGCCGGCGTCGGTGCCGTCCGGCGCGAGCGCGTCGGCGGTGCGGCCTTTGACGAGCAGGACCGAGACGAACACGTTCGGCACATCGCCCGCGGTGATCGGGACCTCGACCGTGTCCTGCGTCGAAGAGATGTTGACCTGCTGATACCGGCGCACGCCTTCGCGCTCGACGGTCACGAGCGCCGTCGCCCGCTCCCACGGCGACTGAATCATCACCTTTGCCGATTCGCCCGGCTTCCACGTCTCGTGCTCGGGCACGATCGTGATCTTGTTGCCGTCCATGCGCCACGACGCCGCGCCGCCGCCGATGCCGTAGAAGCGCACGTCGGTCCGCGTGTGACGCCCCGACGCGTCCACGGCCGTCGCGTGCAGCACGTACGAACCGCCGTCCTTCAACGGGATGTCGAGCGGCACGGGCGTTGACGCCGAGCGTACGGTCCATTCGCCGGCCGGCGTTTCCTTCCGCTGCCAGTCGGTGACAGGGGTCCCGCCACCTCGGCCTCCGACATTCGGTCGTGGGCCGTAGAACCACTCCTCGCGCGCCAGCGAGACCGTCACGGGCACATCGGCGACGAGGCTAGCGCCAAGGTCCGAGACGACGATCTCGGTCTTCGCGGGCTGCGTCACGTTGACGAACATCGCGGGTCGCTTCAGCCCGACGTAGACCGCGGCGGGATGCACGACCATCTGCGCGCTGTTGGCGATGTGCTGCGCCGACACGCTGGTCACGTCACCGCTGAGCAGATAGCTGAACGCGTAGTCGACGTCCGCCTTCGTTTCAATCCGCACGTCGACATGGCCGTTCGTGTCGAGCGTCTCGTTCTTGTTGGCGACCTCCGTGTTGCGCGCGGCGGACAGATCCGGCATGTAGCCAAACCCGTAGGTCGATTCCTGGTACTTCTCTCGAATCGCGTCGGGCACCTTCGTCACGGCATTTCGGAAGACCTGCCAACGCACCGGCTGCGACTCGAGCGCCTTGCCGAACAGGAACTTCGCGTCGATCACACCGTGCAGCGTCTCGCCCAGCACCGGCGGATCCGCGGTCATCGTCGCATCCACGCGGAAGTCCGGCCGCCGGTACGCGGCGACGAGGAAGGTGCCGCGGACGATATCGCGCGAGTTGTAGTTGTAATTGACGGGAGCGGCTTCGGTGGCGCGCAACGCCGCCGGGTCCGCGTTGATCGTGACGGTGTAGGAGCCCAGCGCGGCGTCGGCCGGCACGTGCCACGTCCAGTCGATGCTGCTCCAGCGGTTCGCGACCGCGACGCGGTGGTCGACTTCGCGGCTGCGGCTGTCGGTCACCCGCACGTCCAGTTTGGTGCCGGGCTCCAGCGGCGATGCGCCGTCGGTCGCGTCGTGACGCAGGACGGCTTTGACGTGCACGTCTTCCCCCTGCCGATACGCGCCGCGGTCGCTGAAGACTGCACCTCGCAGCACCGCGCCCGCGCCGGCTCGATAGCTGACCGAGAATCGGTACGGGTTGACCGTCGATCCCCAATCCGCGCCGACGTATCCGACGTCACCGTCCTTTTCAGCGGTGACGATGAAGAGCGGACCGGGGCGGGCGCGCGGCGGACGCAGGTCGAGCGCGGGCGCTCGAGCGACACCGTCGCGATTTGTCGTGCCCGTCCACAGCACGCGGTTCGCGTCGTTCACGATCGACACGTGCGCGTCGGCCACCGGCAGTGCGTTGTCGAGGCGCGTGACGAACACGAGCGTGGACGCCGCGCTGTCCTTCACGCTGATGCCGAGGTTGGTCACCTGAATGATCGATGAGCGTGGCCCGAGCATCGGCCGTCTCGCGGAGAAGGGCAGCGACTCGCCGCCGGACACTCCCGCCCACACCAGGCCGGTGCCTGCCGCCGAGAGAAGCCCGCTGATGTCGACGCCGTGGGCCTCGGTGAGATCGGGCGTCGTCGTCAACGCGCGCGTGGTGCTGATGACCGGCGGCGTGGTTCCGGAGCCGCTCTGCGAGAGTTCGACCAGCCTCGGCATGAGCTCGCTCGATGGCACCGGCGCGATCCACTGCGTCGCGTCCAGAACGTTGCGGGAGACCAGGGGAAGTTTTGGCCCGCCTCCGGATTCCCAGACGCCGCCGGAAATCGTCAGGAAGGGCAGCTCGTGCCCGTTCGAGATCACGCCCACGAACGGATAGCCGAGCGTCTGGCCGTCGATTGATTGCAGGGACGAGTCGATGCGTACCGCCCAGGTCGTCATCGGCGGCTGGCGAGTGAATCCGAGCTGGCTGAGGAGACTGACCGCCTGATCCGGACTCGGCGGCGGCGCTGCCGGCGCCACGGTGACCTCGGCCCCCGCGCCCGTCACGTCGCGCACCTCCACCGCGCCCGCAAGCGCGCTCGCCCGTGTCGCGGCGCGAAATGGAAGGACATTGAAACCCGATGGATCGCAGTCCGCGACGCACGCGAACTTGTCGATGAAGAACGCGCGGTCGAGCGACTGCTGGCTCGACTGCGCCGCGTGCGTCGCCGGTCCGCCCGGACTCGGCATCGTGTCGTCGATCTCGATGGCGAGTCGCGCTTCCGGCGGTGGCGCGGCCACGGTTTCGAGCACAACTCGATCGGGCGCCTTCTGCCAGTTGTAACGCTTCTCATCCCACGACTCGGCCACGCGCATGGCGACCGGATCGTTCGCGCGGGCGATGCGATCGATCGCCGCGACCTTCGCGTCGAATCGCGCGAGCCCGGCCGGATCGGTCCGTTCGAGCCGCGCCCGAGCCTCGGGTTGCAGCACGGGCGGCGTCCAGCTGTGCGGCGCGAGACTCACGTGCGCGTGTGCCGCGACGTCAGCCGGCCGCACCGGCTGGTTGAACCGCAGCATCAACACGACGGGATCGTCGAACCGCCCGTTCTTGCGGTACCACTGCGTCTGCAGGAGGCGCACGGTTGGCGTCGTGAAATCGAATTCGTCGGGCGATGCCAGCGTGTGGCCCGTCAGGCTCACGGTCGCGGCGCTCATTCGTACCGTGTAACGCGTCGCGTACGGAAAGGGCGTGTCGGGATCGGGCGAGAAGATCAGCGTCCGCGTGCCCGACCAGAACCAGTGACCGTTCTGCGCGGGCGTCATCGTGATCCAGGACGGCTGCCCGACCACCGCGGACGAGCCAATCGCGATCATCGGCTCGGAAAACATGATGCGGACGTCGTTGGCGTCCGCGAGCTGGGCGATTTCGCCGGTGGGCGCGTGGCTCACGATCGCGAGCGACGTGGCCTGCCGTGCAGCGTGCGACGTCGTCTGTGCAATGACTGCGAGCAACAGACAGGGGAGCACGATCCTGCGGGTCATGACGGCCTCCGGACCTGGCCCGATGCATCGGTTTGGTGTGACGCAATCAACTTTCCGGATCCTGCAAGCGTCGCCGACGCACCCGCGACTCGCGCCGATACCTCAACGACTGAACGGTGAATAACCCGAAAGCCTGCCGAGAGTGTCAATTGTGGCGCTCCTCCGAGTCAGGCAGCCGTACGACTTCTGGCAATGCTCGAGAGCGGACTGGTGCAAACCGGGGGCCAGCCGACTTCGCTCCCCCGGAGCGACGGCGCGCCTGGCCCTTGCGCTCCTTCGGAGCGATGGCGGCCTGGGCCCGCGCCTTCCTTCGGAGCTGCGGCACCACACCCTTGCTGCGTCCAACGATTTGAGGTATTGGTATCGGATACCGAGGACAATGCGCATGACCCGTCCGGCCGACTTGATGCAAGGCACACTCGATCTCCTGATCCTGAAAGTCCTCGCGCTCGAGCCCCTACACGGCCTGGCGATCGCCGACCGATTGCGGCAGGTGTCCGGCGAAGCGCTTCAGGTCAGTGATGGCTCCCTGTACCCGGCGCTTCACAAGCTCGAGCACGAGGGATGGATCCGCGCGCGATGGAAGACCAGCGAGCGCGGCCGCCGTGCCAAGTTCTACGAACTGACGAGCGCCGGGGCGCGGCAGCTCAAGAAAGAGCGCGCTCACTGGCAGCGCGTGTCCGAAGCGATTGGCTCGGTCTTGAAGCTGGGAGAGACATGATGGACCGCTGGTTACGCAAATGGCTGTTGCGACTCCGCGCGATCTTCCGTCCGACACAGGTCGAACGCGAGCTCGATGAGGAATTGCGCTTTCATCTGGACGCACGCACCACGCAGGGCGTGGAGCGCGGCCTTCCGATCGATGAAGCCCGAAGGCGCGCGGTCCTGAGCCTTGAGGGTCTCGAGCAGCAGAAAGAAGCGTGTCGCGATACGCGGGGATGGCGGTGGCTGGACCATCTTCGGCGCGACGTGCGCCATGGCGTTCGCGCGCTTCGACGTCAGCCGGGATTCACGCTCGCCGCGATTCTCTCGCTCGCGCTTGGCATCGGCGCCAACAGCGCGATCTTTCAGGTGATCGACGCGGTTCGTCTCCGCGCGCTTCCGGTTCCTCGGCCGCAGGAACTCGCGGAGGTGAGGATTGCAGGCGGTCAGGGCGGCTTTGGTATCTCGTCGGGTTTCGACGTCCAGGCGACGTATCCGCTCTGGGAGGAGCTGCGGGACCACCAGCGCGTGTTCTCCCACGTTTTTGCGTGGGGCACCAACCTGACATCCATCGGCCGCGGGGGGGAGGCGCGGATCGCACGCGTGCTCTGGCTGACCGGCGACGCCTTCGCGACGCTCGAGGTCGTGCCCGTCGCAGGTCGACTGATTGACGATCACGACGAGTCGCCCGCATGCCGCGCGTCTGTCGTGTTGAGCCATGCGTTCTGGCAGTCGGATTTCAACGGCGACCCCACCGCCGTCGGCGGGAGCCTCTACATCATGGATCGCGCTCTGCCCATCGTCGGCGTGACCGCGAAAGACTTTTTTGGTCTGGAAGTCGGCAGGCGCTTCGATGTGGCGCTGCCGGCCTGCGCGGTGGCGCAGTGGGGCAACCGGATCGAACGGCGCGATTATTTCTGGCTGAATGTCATCGGCCGGCTCCGACCAGGTGTGTCGGTCGATCGCGCGGGATCGGAGCTCGGTCCGCAGAGCGTCGGATTGTTCGAAGCGACCACCCCTGACGGCTATAGCGCCGAGTCGACCGCCCGATATCGCAATTTCCGGTTCACCGCGGTGCCGGCGTCGACAGGAGCGAGTGAGCTGCGGCGCCAGTACGGCGATGCGCTCTGGGTGCTGTTGGCGATGACCGGTCTTGTTCTCGTCCTCGCCTGCACGAACATCATGAATCTCCAGCTCGCGCGGGCGACGTCGAGAGAGCACGAGGTCGCGCTCCGGCTGGCAATCGGCGCCTCGCGGCAGCGCGTGTTCGCGCAGATGCTGGTGGAGAGCGTGTTGCTCGCCGGCGCCGGAGCAGCGACCGGGCTGATCATCGCTGAGCGTCTGAGCCGGATGCTCGTCGGATTGCTGTCGACAGAATTCGATCCGTTGTACCTTGACCTTCAGCCGCACTGGACTGTGTTCGCGTTCACGCTCGCGATCGGCGCCGGCGCGTGTCTCCTCTTCGGTCTCGCCCCGGCCCTGCGCGCGTCGAACGCGAAGCCCGGTGCGGCGCTGAAGGACAGCGGCCGCGGGCTCAGCACCTCGCGCGAACGACTCCTGACCCAGCGGGCGCTCATCGTCTTGCAGGTGATCGTGTCACTCGTCTTGATCTTCGGCGCCACGTTGTTCGTGCGGAGCTTCGACAAGCTGACGCACGCTGACCTCGGCATCACGCCGACGAACCTGATCGTTGCCCGGCTGTGGGACACGTCTCCCCCCTCCCAACCGGATCAGGCCGCGGTGCGCCACGACGAATTGCTGGCGGCCATTCGGCGGCTGCCAGGCGTGCAAGCGGCCGCGACGACGACCAAAGTTCCCCTGGATGGCACGAGTTGGACACTCGCACTCATGCCGGTCGGGGTGCCGTCCCCGAAGAGATCGAGCTCGAAATTCACGTACGTCAGCCCTGACTATTTCCGGACGGTCGGCATGAGACTCGTTGCCGGGAGAGACCTGGCTGACACGGATCGGCGCAGCAGCGCGCCGGTGCTCGTGGTGAACCAGACGTTCGTACGGCGCATCCTCGCCGGCACGGATCCGATCGGGTCTCACGTGCGCACGATTGGAGAGCCGGGATATCCGCCGACCGACTACGAGGTCGTCGGTGTCGTGAATGACGCCACGTATCAAGGCGTCCGCGATGTCCCTCGGCCGATTGCCTACGCGGCGTTTGTTCAGAATCCCAAGCTTGGCTCCAGCTGGCCCACTCTGCTCGTTCGTCCGTCGGAGACGCCCGCGCCGGTCATCGCGGCGCTGAAGCAGGTGCTCGTGGACGGTCGGCCCACGATGACCCTCGGCATCACACTGCTCGAGGGCGACATTCGCAACGGCCTGCTGCGTGAGCGCGTGATGAGCTGGCTCGCCGGGGCCTTTGGCGTTGTGGCGGCGTTGCTCGCCTTCATCGGGATCTACGGCGTGATTTCGTACGTCGTCGAGCGCCGCCGGCACGAGCTCGCGATCCGGTTGAGCCTCGGGTCGGGACGGGCGCGTGTCGTGCGCTTGATCGCCGGTCAGCTTGCTGTGTTGATCGGCATCGGCCTCGCGCTGGGCATGGGCACTGCGCTGCTTCTCGGGCGTGCCGCCGGCACCCTGCTATTTGCCCTCTCGGCGCATGACAGCTGGTCCATCGCGACGTCATTGGCCCTGCTCATTGCCGTCGCCGTGTTCGCGTGTACGATTCCGGCACTGCGCGCCGCGAGGCTCGACGTCACGCAGGCGCTCAAGACCGAGTAGACCTGAGCATTGCTCAGGGCTCTGTCTCCCTCTAGCATGGTTGCATGAGGAAACCGGCAGTCTGGATCGGACTCGTCGTGACCCTCGTCGCGAGTGTGCTGTCGGCGCAAGAGGGACCGGCATTCACCAAAGAAGCCCGTCCATCGAACCTGGTGCGCATCGAAACGACGCTCGGCAACATCGATATCGAAGTCGATCCCGTGCACGCGCCGATCACGTCCGCGAATTTCCTGCGGTACGTGTCGAGCGGTTCTTACGATGGCGGCGAGTTCTATCGCGCCGCGCGGCCTGATACGTATCACGCGGTCCTGCCGAACCGGCCGCCCATGCAGCTGATCGAAGCACGAATTCCGTCCGGCGCCCAGGCGTACCCGCCGATTCCGCTCGAGCGCACGAGCGTGACGGGACTGCATCACGTCGCCGGCACGGTTGCGATGGGCCGGAACGACGATCAACCCAACAGCGCGACGTTTGATTTCTACATCCTGCTCAACGACCAGCCGTCGCTCGACTTCGGCGGCAAGCGCTTCGACGATGCGCAGGGCACCGCGGCGTTTGGCAAGGTCGTAGCCGGCATGGACGTCGTCCGCGCGATCAACCAGCAGGCGGTCGCGTCGCGCGAGGCGACCGCCGACAACCCGCTGGTGAAGACGCAGAACCTCGATCCGCCGATTCGCATCAACACGGCGTATCGCGTGCGGCCGCCCGGACCACCGCACGTCGCCACCTTCACGAAAGACATCGTGAATGGACCGCGGCCGGAACCGTCGTCGATCAGACTGGGCCCGAACATGATTGGCGGCGTCGTCACCGAGATCACGCGCGCGCCGCTCGAGGGAGCGACCGTGACGCTGAGGGGGCCCGCGCTCACCGCTCCCCGTGTGATCACGACGGACCACGACGGAAAGTACCAGTTCGCGGACGTCGCGCCGGGCACCTACACACTCACGGTGGAAGCCACGCCAGGATTCAAGAAGATGGTTCGCGCCAACATCGTCATGGTGAGCGGATTCTCTGCGCGCATCGACTGCCTGCTCGAGTGGAGCGGCGGTCACTGACGATGCACCAACGTCTCCCCCGTGTGCTGTGTTACTATTTATACTTCAAAGAAGGACTAATACCATGACACTGATCGATCGGACGACGCTGCTGGCGATGGCGGGCACACTGGTCCTGCAGGTCCCCGCACCGAAACCGCCAACCACCGCGGCCGATGTGGGCTCGTTTGACGCGGCGATCGTCCGCCGAGCGGCCGCACTCATCGCCACGCCCGCGCAGTGGGATCGGGCCTCGACCGGTGAGTGTCCCGCGCGCCCGACGCGCTTCAGCCTCCAGTGCGCCTTGCAGGAAGCTGCCGACTCCGCCGGGGACGGCCAGCCGGCCATCTCGGATTGCCGATTCCACGGCAGCTCGTCTGGCCGATGGGAGGGCAGTTGCGGGCCGCTCTTCGACGAAGACTCGATCTTCCTGGTGAGTCGTGCTGATGGCGTGAAGACCGGCGTGTGGCGCAAGGACGCGATGCCGCGGGATGTGTTTGCGGGAACGATGAGCGACCCGGCGTCGCCAGTCATGTACGAAGCGCAGCAGCTCGTCACCGCCGTGACCACGAAGAAATACTCGGCACGTCTCGTCGAGTACAACAACGATCCCGACACGACATTTGCCGATCTTCAGAAGTTCTTCGCGCTGCTCGAGACGCGCGTCATCGCCAACGGCGCCGCGGATTTCACGAGGTCGACCGACGCCGTCGAGATCGAGATCTATGGCGACGGGAGCGGCGTGATCAGAACGTACGTCGGCTGGTTTCCGGTCACGGGGTTTTCAATCACCGCCGACACGATCCGGTTCCAGTTCGATGGGAAACATGAAGTGCCCGGCAATGCCGTTGACCGCGAGATCCTGGAGCGGGCCTCGATGGTGATCACGTCAGAGGCCGTCTGGAATCGCGCCGACAATCGGCAGTGCCCGGCCGACGCGAAGACCTGGAGCATCTATTGCGCCGTCGAGAAGGCGATGATCGAAGTGACGGGCGGCTTCAATCACCGTCGGCCGGCCGGGCAGCTCGTTCGGCAGGTTGTCGACACCCGCAGCAAGGGTCGCGACTACCAGCATCGGATGATGGACTACAACAACGACCCGCGCACGCAGCTGAGCGACGTGCGCAGCCTGTTCGCCGAGGCGATCGCCAGAATCAAATGACCGCCGGGCTGAGGGTCGCCGGAGTTCACCGCGTCAACTGAAATGAAGCGAAGAATCGATCGCGACCTGGATCCTGCCGGGTGTCCGCAACGTTTGACGCCATCAATTGATAGAAGCACGTCGCGGTCACGAGGAACCGGACCGTGGTGACACGGCCGTCGGGTTCCGCAAAGTCAATGGTCCGGCCAGGAGTGCCGTCGATCGCGACCTCTGACTCGCGAAGCAGGCGAGCCCCCTTGCTCGCGAGCAGCGCGTCTCGGCTCCCGTCGAAGATTGCCGCTGCGGACGTTCGGCCAAGGACGTTCGACCGATACTCGGTCCAACTCACGATGTAGGTGCGCGCGAGCTCGTCGTTGGCGGAAATCGTTCGCGTCTGAAGCAGGCCGGTCGATGTGGATCGGACGGAGGTGCTCTCCTTGGCATCGCCTGGCATCGAGATACTGAACCGCGCCTCGGTTGGCGTCACCTGCTTCCAGGCGACTTGTTCCGCCGCTGACAACGCCGTGATCGTGACGATCACGGATACGAGAACCGGAAATCTCCTGAACATGAACGGCTCCTCTCTGGCTGACGCGCAGGGTAGGACGATGCCACGGCGCGGCTGGTTAGGAGGAACGTCCAAGTGTCCGCGACCGGCCAACACCACGCAGGAGGCCTGTGCCGTCGCTCGACCATCGACCCGGCGGCTGCTCGTCGGTCGCGCTTGACACGCGACAATTGTCGCGGTAAGCTGCGCGACAGTTGTCGCGGTAACGCGGCCGGGAGCCGGTGATGGCGAAACGACCGAGGAAGCACCTGACGCGCCGCGAGCGCGAAATCGTGGACGCCGTCTTCGCGTTGGGCAACCGGGCCTCCGTCGAGGACATTCGCTCACGGCTCACCGAGCCGCCCGGTGATTCGGCCATCCGCGTGATGCTGGGGCGACTGGAACGCAAGGGCGCCGTGAAGCGGCACCCCGACGGTCTGCGCAATCTGTACTCGGCAGCCGTCTCGCCCAGCATCGCCAAGCGCTCGGCGCTTCAACACTATCTGCGGACGTTCTTCGGCGGCTCGCTCACGCGCATGATGAAGACCCTCGTGGCGGAGTCGTCGTTCAGCGAAGCGGAGCTCGACGACCTCCGACTCGAGATCGAGCGGGTCCGCAAAGGAAGGAGCGAGCGATGAACGGCTCATTTGTCGTGTCGATGTTGGCCGGAGTCACGTTCGTCACGGCTGGCTCGCTCGCCGCCGTTCGTTTCGCACGAACCGGCCGCGCAGCCACCAGGCACGTCTGGCTGGCGTCCTCATTCGTCACGCTTCTGCTTCTGCCGGCCGTGGCCATCGTCGCGCCACGGATGGAGCTGGCCGTTCCGGCGGTCGCTCGATCGAGCGTCGTTGCGCCGGCGGTCGAGCTGATCAACGAAGTCGTCTCCGCAACTCCACCCGTGACGGCGCCACAGACACGCGCCTCAGAAACGACGCGGGCCGTCCATATGCCGCCGTGGCCCGCGGTGCTCGTCGTCGCCTGGCTGGCTGGCGCGTGCCTGTGCCTGGCACCGGTCATCATCGGCTTGAGCCAGATCCGACCGCTGCGACGTTCGGGCGTCCCCTGGGCCCACGGCAACGCTGTCGCCGGTCAATTGGCGGTCAAGCTTCAACTGCGATCGCGGGTCGATGTGCTGCTCCACGAGCGCGCGGCCGGCCCGATGACGTGCGGGATGATGCACGCGACGATTGTGTTGCCAATTGATGCGGAGAGCTGGTCGTCCGGCACGCTCGAGCGCTCCCTGGTGCATGAATTGGAACACGTTCGCCGGCGCGATTGGGCCAGCCATTGTCTGGCTCGCATGATCTGTGCGGCCTACTGGTTCCATCCGTTGGTGTGGGTGACGTGGCGCCAGCTCACGCTCGAAGCGGAACGCGCCTGCGACGACGCCGTGGTGCTGCGAACGGAAGCGGTGGTCTACGCCCAACAACTCGTTGAGTTTGCGAAACGTCTGTCGACCGCGCCGCAGCCGTTGCTCGGCATGGCCAATCGCCGAGATCTCGCCATCCGCATTCGCGCGTTGCTCGATCGAAAACAGGCTCGCGGGCGCGCCGGAGCGATCGCCGTCGGTCTTGCGGCGCTCGTGTCGGCGGCACTGGTCCTGACGATCTCACCCCTGCGTGTCGTGGCGGCCGATCAGGCCGCGACGAATCCGGCATTTGACGTGGCGTCGGTGAGATTGCATGTCGGAGGAATCGACCGCAACACATTGGTGCCGCCGACGGCACTCCCGGGTGGGAGGTTTGTTTCCAGATTTCCACTGCCGCTGTTGATTTCGTGGGCGTACAAACTTCCGACCAATCAGAACGGGCTGAAAGGTGTCCCGGATTGGGCCCAGGGGACAGGGGCCATCTACGATGTTGAAGCGATAGCCGCGATGCCGCCTGGCTTGTCCGTCCAGGCTCGCGACGATCGCGTGCGAGCGATGGTTCAGGCGCTGCTGATTGATCGCTTCAAGCTGGTGATTCGTCGCGAGTCGAAAGAAATGCCGGTGTATGCGCTGGTCGCCGCCAAAGGAGGCCCGAAGCTCCAACCTGCCGACATCAATGAGCAGGACTGCCCGGAAGCATCGCTGAGTGCTCTCGGGCCGCAAACGGCTTCGACCGCCATGCCGGATGTCTGCCACGCCTTTACCGGAGGGATGGGACGAGGGCTCCATGCGAGGGCGGCAACGCTGTCGGACCTCGCGGCCTTTGTCGAGAGCTGGACGGACCGGCCAATCCTGGACAAGACCGGCATCCAGGGACTCTATCGCTTCGAAACGAAACCCTGGCTGCCGATGGACGCGATGTCTGATCCGTCAGGCCCGCAAGCCGACAAGCAGACCGTTTTTCAGATGTTCGAGACGCTCGGTTTGAGATTGGAAGGGCAGAAGGGTGTGGCAGACGTGTACCTTGTTCAACACTTGGAGAAGCCTTCGCCTGACGGGCCCGTCTCTGAGGCTATGAACGCCCGGCGATAACCGCGGTCAAGCTCACATCGCTGGCGACCCGTCAGACCATTTCGCGACCGGCACGACGAAGATCGTCCACGGCATGCGGCCGCCGCCCGGGAAGTCCTTTCCTCCGCCGTAGATCGCCGATCCGGACGGCAGGTTGGAGCCCCAGACGCTGGGATTCATCTCTCCCGGCATGTAAAACATCAGGTGCGGATGCCAGTGACCGCCCTGATCGTTCAGGAACTGATCCTTCGACAGCATGTACGACATGGCGCCGATCTCCGGGCCAGGGAACTCACGCTTCGCGATCGACTCCTTCACGCGCGCGAGGAACGCGTCCTTCGTCAAGCCCGACAGCGCGAGCTCGGCCATCTTCAGTTCGCTCGGCAGCACCGATCGTGCCGCCGGCGCGTTGAGGCAGGCGGGCCCCCGCTCCTTCGGATTCCAGAATTCAGGGTCGTCGAAATCGCTCTGCCAGGAACGCTCGACGAGACACACGAACCCGTTCGTCCCTTCGACGCTTGTCTCGTACCCTTTGCGGGTGAGCACCAACACCGTGGCGTCCTTCGCAATGGATGGCGGCGCGGCGCTTCGAGCGAGCGCGATCTCCGCGTCGCGGGCCATCAGGTACTGTTCAACCGGCGCCATCTTCGGATAGGACGGCTTGACGCTCGTCCCGGTGAAAATGACAGCGCACGCGAGCAGCGCAGCAGGTTTCATGATGCCTCCTCGTCTGGCGCGCGTTCCAGGCGCGCCGCGAGCTTGTCGAGCGTGCCCGCCCATCCCACTTCGTGGAGATCGCGGGTCGGCACGTCGATGAATCCCTCGTGCAGGACCGTCAGTTGGGTGCCATCGTCAATCGGATCGATCGACACGGTCACGCGGGTTCGCAGATCAGGCGACGTCGCCCACCACCACGCCATGACGAGACGCCGGGGCCGATCGATTTCCAGGTATTCGCCCTGGTTCTCGTGACGCTCGCCGTCCATGGTCCGGAAGACGACGCGGAACCGCCCGCCGACGCGTAGATCGGTTTCCGCGGAGAGCGTTGGGCCTGCGTCGGGTCCCCACCACTGGACGATCTCCTTCGGGTCGACGAACGCGTTGAAGACTTCTTCGACGGTCGCGCGGATGCGTCGCACGTGCTTCAGACTGGGCGCGCCAGGGGAGAGCGGCTTCATCGCTTGCGCTCGAGATGCCGCTGGAGTTTGTCGAGGCTGCCGGACCAGAACGCGTCATACCGGGCGAGCCACTCGGTCGCGTCTTTCAGCGGCGCCGCGGTGAGCGTGACGGAGACCACCCGTCCAGCTTTGGTGCGATCGATGAGCTCCGCCCGCGCCAAGACGTCGAGGTGCTTGGTAACGCCCGGAAGCTTGAACGGCAGCTGCTCCGTCAGCTCGCTCACCGAGCACGGGTGTTTCCGCAGGAGCGACAGGATGGTGCGGCGAGTGGGGTCGGTCAGCGCGCCGAACGTCAGCGACAGGGGGTCATCGTAATACTTCACTATATGGCGAACTATAGCGCGAACGACCGCGACGGTCAATCAGAGGGTATCGGGGACCAACTCGTCTCTCGTCGCGTCCGCCTTCGGCTCGCCCAGCAGGGCAGCCGCGATCGTGGGAAGCACGAGCGCGGACACGAGGCCTGCAAGCACCAGCGCCGTGGAGTTGATCTCACGGATCCGGCCGAGCCCTTCGCCGACAGCGACGGTGACGACGATGAAGGAGAGGTTCGTCGATTGCAGCAAGCCTGACGCGAGGCACTCGCGCCACGTCAGGAACGGCCGGTACAGCACCGCGGGTACCGCGCGCACGACAATCAAGGCGACGAAGAAGAGCGCGGCGCGCTCGATCTCCGGAAGGCCCTTGATGTTGTCCAGGTCGAAGCGCATGCCGGTCGTCACGAAGAACGCCGGCACGAACAGGCCGAAGCCAATCCCCTCGAGCTTGTGTCGAAGCGCCTGTTCGAACCGGTCGTGGCGCACGACGATGCCCACGATGACGCCGGCCACGAATGAGCCCAGGATGCCCTCGAATCCGAACTGCATCGCGACGGCTGCCGCCGCGAGAAAGATCATGACGGAGAAGCGCACGCGCGCTTGCGCCGACGTCTCGTCGAGCCGATCGAGAATCCGCCGGCCCGGGGCCCAGTGCCTCGTGTAACGAAGGGCCGCGAGCAGCAGCACCGCGAGAACCGCGACCGCGGCGAGCAGCAAGGCCGAGACGGCGGCCGAGGAGTTGTGTCCGGCGAAGAACACGCCGAGCAGCGCGATCGTGCCGATCTCGGCCGCCGACGCGCCGCTCATCGTGAAGCGGCCGACGGGCGTCTGCAGATGCCCCGCATCGCGCAGGATGGGCACGAGGATGCCAAGTGACGTTGCGGACAGCGCGATCGCGACGAGCAACGGCGAGAGGATGATGTCCTTGGCTCCGAGCGGCAGCATCAACGCGAGCGCCAGCGCGAACGAGAGCAGGAAGCTCAGCGATCCCCGCACGAGCGTCGGGCCCTTCAGCACCCCGGGATCGAGCTCGAGCCCGGCCAGAAACAGCAGGAACGCGACGCCGATGGAGGCCATGACGCTCACCACCGGACCCGGTTCGATCCAGCCGAGGACGGCCGGGCCCGCGATGATGCCCGCCACGAGCTCGAGCGCGACGGCAGGCACGCGTGCGCGTGGAAAAAAACCGAGGATGAAAGGAACAAAGAACGCGATCGTCGCGACGCCAAGCAGGTTGACGAGCGTGAGGTGCATGGAGGAGCGCGGCTATTTTACAGGGGTACGCATATAATCCGGGCACTTGTGATCGGCAGGACATTCGGGCCGTACCAAATCCTCTCGAAGCTCGGCGAAGGTGGAATGGGCGAGGTGTACCGCGCCACGGACTCGCGGCTGAAACGCGAGGTGGCGCTGAAGGTGCTGCCCGCCGATGTCGCGCGACACTCCGATCGGCTGGCGCGCTTCCAGCGCGAGGCCGAGCTCCTCGCCTCGCTCAATCATCCTCATATCGCGCACGTGTATGGCCTCGAAGAGTCCGGCGGCACGACCGCGTTGGTGATGGAGCTGGTGGAGGGAGACGACCTGTCCCAGCGCATCGCTCGCGGGCCGGTGCCGATCGGTGAGGCGTTGTCGATCGCGACGCAAATCGCGCACGCGCTCGAGGCGGCGCACGATCGCGGCATCATCCATCGCGACCTCAAGCCGTCGAACGTCAAGCTGCGGCCGGACGGCACCGTCAAGGTGCTCGACTTCGGCCTCGCAAAGTCCCTCGCACCAGCCGACACCGAGGTGCCGACACTGACGGCGATCTCGTCGGCAGGAATGATCATCGGCACGCCGGCGTACATGAGCCCGGAGCAGGCCCGCGGAGAGGTGACTGGCCCTGAAACCGACATCTGGGCCTACGGCGTGGTGCTCTATCAACTGTTGAGCGGTGTGTCGCCCTTCGCTCGTCCGACCGCCGCCGAGACGCTGGCGCAGGTGCTCATGACCAGGCCTGACGAGTCACGGCTGCCGCCGCACGCGCCAGCCGGCGTGCGCCGCGTGATTCGACGATGTCTGGAGGTGGATCCGAAACGGCGCTGGCGGCACATGGGCGACGTCCGCCTCGAGCTCGAAGAAGTCGCGGCGGTCTCTGCCGATTCGACGCCATCGGTCGGCGGAAATCACGCGCCGCTGGTGATGACGCGCCGTAAGGCGCTGCTCTACGGCGCGGCGTCGGTCGGACTCCTGGCATCCGGACTCGCCGGTGGCGCGTTTGCTGGCCGCCGGCTTCGGCCACCGTTCTCGCCATCGTTCCGCCGCCTGACGTTCAGACGCGGGATCATCCGATCAGCTCGATTCGCTCCCGACGGCCAGACCATCTTGTACGGCGCGGGGTGGGACGGCGATCGCTGCCGCGTGTACACGGTGCGGGTTGACGGTCCGGAGTCACGCGCGCTCGATTTTCCGGACGCCAACGTGCTGGCGATCTCGCGATCCGGCGAGGTCGCGCTCTCGCTCGGCTCCCATCAGGACGGTGTGATCACCTACGGCACGCTGGCGCGCGTTCCGATCTCCGGTGGCGCGCCGCGGCCGGTGCGCGAGGACGTCCGATTTGCGGACTGGTCTCCAGACGGCTCAGAGCTCGCGATCGTCCGCCGAGTGGCCGGGCGTGACCGTCTGGAGTTTCCGATCGGGAACGTGCTGTACGCCCCGGTGGAACCGCTGGGCACCGGGCTCGGATTCCCGCGGGTCTCGCCCGATGGCAAGCGGATCGCCTTTGTCCACTATCGCCATCCGCTCCTGCTGAGCGGTCGCGTGGCCATCGTCGATCTTGCGGGCACCGTGACGGCGCTGTCCGGCGATTACCTGAACGTCCACGGTCTTGCCTGGAGGGGAGACGAGATCGTGTACACCGCTGCGCCCGAGCGGCCGCTGTCGCGTGCGTTATTCACCGTCACGCCGCGCGGCGCCGCACGCATCATCAGCCAGTCGCCGGGGAACGTCAGCGTGTGGGACGCGCTGCCCGACGGACGACTCGTGACGGCTCACACCGACGATCGCGTGTTCATGGCCGTGCATGCGCCCGGGGATGCCGCCGATCGCGATCTCTCGTGGCTCGATGCGTCGTACCTCGCGGATCTGTCGATCGACGGCAAATTGCTGATCTTCAGTGAAATCGGACAGGGCGGCGGTCCGGAGAACGCCGCCTATCTGCGTGCTACGGACGGTTCAGCCGCGGTTCGGCTCGGCACCGGCCGCGTCATGGCCCTCTCTCCTGATGCGCGCTGGGTGATCCGCGTGTCGCCCAATTCCAGTGCGCCTGGCCTGGAACTGATTCCGACCGGCGCGGGCGAACCACTGCGGTTTCCCGATCACGGTCTGACCTACATCGGCGCGCGCTGGCTGCCGGATGGCAAGCGAGTCGTGGTCTCAGCTCGCGAGCCTGGCCGCGCGACCAGACTGTTTCTGCATGACCTGACTCCCGGACGGCCTGCCCCGATTACCCCGGAGGGCGTGTCCAATTGGTGGGCGCTTTCGCCCGACGGCTCGAGGATCGCTTCGCAGGCCCCCGCTTCCGCGATTCGAATCTACGACGTGAGCGGGTCTGCGCCGCGAGACGTGCCGGGCCTGACGAGTCAGGACGTACCCGTCGGCTGGATCCATGAGGGTCTGCTCGTGATGCGCCTGGACGACCCGGCGTCTCGGCTCGGCGAGATCTACAAGGTCGACGTCAACACCGGCCGCCAGAGCGCGTGGAAGAACATCCTTCCGCGCGATCCGGCGGGTCTCATGGCGTTGCAGGGTTTCCGTGTCACGCCAGATGGACAGTCGCACGCGTACGTCTGGTCGCGCGCGCTGAGCGACTTGTATCTGGCGAACGGGTTGACCTGAGTCGTCACGTCGAGCCCGCGCTCGACGCTACTTCAATTCCGCGGCGCGCTTCTGTATCACCGACACGCACGCGCGCATCCGCGCGGCGTTGATCCCCGGCGCGGCCGCAGCATCCTTCGTCAAATCGGCGGCCAGGCTCTCGAGCTTGGTCTTGGCGGCGTTGCGAGCCGAACCACTCGCGGATTCGACGTCCTTCATTGCCGCGCTGAGCGCGTCCGCGCGCTCCTGCGTGATCGCCTTGGCGCGCGTCAGCTGATCCAGATACGCGCGGGCGACGACGAAGCTGGTCGGCCACACGTAGTGCGGCTGGCACTGCGGGTTGAGATCGCCCGGCGCGCCACAGCCCTCGCGCGTCGCCAGCTTGGCGGCGTCGATCTCGTTCTGCGACAGGAACTCGCTCGGCGTCAGCTCGAAGACGTCCAGGCCGCGCGCGATTTCCGATCCGTAGAGATAGCCGTTGTAGTAGTAGACGCCCCAGTAGCCGCCGATGATCAGCTGGTTCGCGTCGATCGGGCCACGATCGAAGTACGCGATCTCCTTGATGTTGGCCGGGTCGGTGAAATCGAACACCGTCGCGCCGCCCTGGTAGAACGCCTGCGACATGATGTCGCGTCCGGGCACCGGCACGAGACCGCCGTTGTGCGCCACGCAGTTTTCGGTCGCGGTCTGCCACGCCGGCATCTTGTAGTAGCCGCCGAAGTGCAGATGGCGGCCGTCGCCCGTGCCCTGGATGTCATACACCGCGTCGCCGCCCCACATCGGCGGATCGGTCGACTGGCACATCGGGTTCGTGCCGCCGCCCCATTCGTCGGAGAAGAGCAGTTTCGTCGCGTCGTTGTTGAACGTCGCGGAGTGCCAGAACGCGAACGCCGCGTCGGCGACGTCGTCCAACCGCTTCGGGTGCGTCACGTCCTTGATGTCGAGCAACAGGCCGTTGCCGGAACAGGCGCCGCCGAGCACTTTCATGAACGGATAGCTCGTGACGTCATGGCAACCCGCGGTGGGATTCGGGCTCGGTTCGCCCGTGCCCTGCCGGCGGCCATGCAGGCTTGCGAGCTGGCCCGTGTTCGCGTCCGCGAAGATGTACGCGTGATTGACCACCGCCGCCTGTTCGGGATGCGCGAGCGGCACCTTGATCACGTCGATGCCGAAGCTCGACGTGTCAGGCGCGGTCGGATCGGCGACGCAGCCCGCTTTTTCTTCCGGCGATCGAATGCCTGACGTGCCCGAGACGTAGATATAGAGGTTGTCCTTGTCGTTCGGATCGTAGACGAGCGAATGCGTGTGCGATCCGCGGCAGGTCTGCACGCCGGCGACCTGTCGAGGTTTCTGCGGATCGGTGATGTCGAAGATCCGCACGCCGTACATCCGGGCGGGATCCGCCGGAGCCGCGCCGCGTCCGCCGCCAGGCGGTGCGGGAGCCGGCGCGGCGGCTGGGGGAGTCGCCCCCGCCGGTGGAGG
>DATEGZ010000046.1:0-29251 GCA_035279905.1 Vicinamibacterales bacterium | reverse complement strand
GGCACGCGGTTGACGTCCGCGGCATCGGGCGGCGTCACCGGCGCGGCCGCCGTCGCGGTGGCGCCGGCCGCGCGCTCGAGCGCGAAGTTTTGCGTCAACAGTGAACCGCCGCCGATCGGCGTCCGCAGCAACCGCGTCCACGATCGTCCGCCAGGCCCGTCGATCACCGTGAGCCCGGAGGGAATGGTGTCGCGATCGAGCGACACGGCCACCGTGCCCGATCCGATCGACGGGATGTTGTACAGGCCCGCCTCATCGGTCAGCGCCGCCTGGCCGGTCGAGGTGATGACGCGCGCGTTCGCGATCGGGCGATCGCCGCCGCCGAACATGCCGTTGCCGTCGACGTCCTCGAACACGCGGCCGACGATCGCCTGCAGCATCGTGAAGACTTCTGTCGTGACGTCGACGGTGACGATGGCCGGGCCAGCCTGCACCGTATCTCCACGCAGATCGTCGGCGGACACGGACGCGCGGGTCTCCTGCAATCCGCTTCGCGCGTCGGCGCCGACGATCGCCTGATAGTTCAGCGTCACGGCTTCGCCGGCGTTGAGCGTGCCGAGCGGCCAGCTGACGAGGCCGTTGGTGACCGTCACGGCTTGATTGAGCACGGTCCGCTGCGAAGACGCCGCCGTGTGCGTGGCTGCCGCGAACACGAATCCGCGCGGCAGCAGGTCCTGCAGGACGACGTGCTCGAGCCGCGCCTGTCCGGTGTTGACGACGGTGACCTGGTAGGCGGCGGTGCCGCCGACCGCCACGCTCGGCGTCGTCGTCTTCTGATCGATCGTCAGGCCGGTCGTGGGCAGGACGGTCTGCGTGTCCGAGACCGCGACGTTGTTGGCCGTGTTGTTGTCGGCGGAGTTGTTGACGCGCGCGGCGACGGTGACGGCTGACGGGCCGAGTCGCACCATCACGCGGAAGCGCAGCGGTGCGAAGGCCGTGTTCGGTCCGAGCGACGAGACCCGCTGACAGCTCACCTGCTGGCCCGACGTCTGGCACTGCCAACCGTCGCCGTGTCCGAACACCGGAATCAGATCGGTCGGGAACGTGGCAACCACGGTCGTCTGGCCGCCGATCCAGCCAGGGCCGAGATTCGAGACGACCGACTGGTATTCCGCGGTGTCGGCGACGACCAGCGGTGACGTCGGACCGAGCGAGATCGTCGCGTCCGGTGACACGTTGATGCTCGTCGCGTCGACCGCCGTGTTGTTATCCGGCGTCGTGTCGCCGCCGCCGGAAACCGTGACGACGTTCGACAGGTTCGAGGCGCCCGCGAGCACGCTGACGCGAAGCGTGATGGCCGGATACGCCGCGCCCGCCGCGAGACTGTCGCTGCGCTGACAGGTCACGGTTTGCCCCGCGATCGTGCACGTCCATCCCGCGCCGGATGCCGCGGCCGGTGTGAGTCCGGCCGGGATGCCGTCGGTGACGACCACCGGGCCGTTGGTCGGCGCGCTGCCGACGTTCGCCACCGCAATCTGGTAGCTCGCGTCCTGTTGTCCCACGAGGAAGGGATCGGCGTGCGACTTGGTCACCGAGAGATTTGGCGAGCGCCCGGCGATGTGCGTGGTGTCGCTGCCCGAGTTGTCATTCGGGGTCTGGTCGCCGCCACCGGTCACGGTCGCGACGTTGACGATGTCGGTGGCGTTGTTCGCGACCTGACAGAGGAGGTCGATCTCCGGGTAGACCGTGCCCGGCCCAAGCGAATCGCCGCGCGAACACTGGACGTGCTGGCTCGAGATCGAACACGACCAGCCGGCGCCAGAGGCTGTCGCCGGCGTCAGGCCCACAGGGACGTCGTCGCTCACCGTGACCGTGCCGCTCGTCGGCGCCACGCCGACGTTGGCGATGCGCAGGCGGTACGTCGCGTTCTGCTGCCCCTGAAAGAAGTTGCCGTCGTGCCGCTTGGTGATCGCGAGATTCGGCTGGCCCGCCGGCGAGATCGGCACCGGATCGCTGAACGTGTTGTCGGCCGGCGTCGTGTCGCCGCCGCCCGCGACGGCGGCGATGTTGGTCACGGTCGTCGCGGTCGGCGCGACGCTCGCGCGAATCTGGAGCGCCGGGTAGTCCGCCGCGGCCGCGAGCGCGTCCGATCGCGTGCACGTCACCGTTGCGCCGGCGATGCTGCAGGCCCAGCCGGGCCCGGACGCCGACGTCGGCGTCAGGCCGCCCGGCAGCGGATCGGTCACGGTCACGGTACCGGCGGTCTGCGCGGTGCCGTTGTTCGAGACGACGATCGTGAACGGCAGATCCGGCGCGCCCTGGATGACCGGATCGGCATGTGTCTTGACGATCGTGAGCTGCGGCTGGCCGGAGATGATCGTGCTGTCGACGACCGAGTTGTCGTTGGGGTTGGCATCGCCCCCGCCGCTCACCGTCGCGGTGTTGTTGAGCGTGCCGACGGTGGTGCCCACGTTCACGACGATCGTGATCGTCGGCCACGACTGTCCCGCCGCGAGGTTGTCGCCTCGCGTGCACTCGACGAGCTGGGCCGCAATCGTGCAGGCCCACCCGGCGCCCGACGCCCCGGTCGGGGTCAAGCCGAGCGGAATCGTGTCGTCCACGGTGACCGGTCCGATGGTCTGCGCGGTGCCGGCGTTACGCGCGACGATTTGGTACTGCGCGCCCTGCTGGCCGACCGTGAAGTTGCCGGTGTGCGTCTTCGTCAGGCTCAGGTTGGGCGAGCCCGTGACGACGAACGCGCTGATCGCCGTGTTGTCGTCAGGCGTCGTGTCGCCGCCGCCGGAGACGACGGCGCTGTTCTCGCCCGACTGCGCGCCCAGTGCGACCGACGCGAGGATTGTGATCGGCGCGTAGCTTGCGCCGGCGGCGAGCGGGTCGCCGCGCGTGCACGTGACATGCTGGGCGACCGGACACGTCCATCCCGATGCGGTCACCGACGTCGGCGTGAGTCCCGGAGGCACCACGTCATCGACGTTGACGGTGCCGGTCGTCGGCACCGGGCCGTTGTTGGTCACCGTGATCGTGAACGACGCGCTCTGACCCGGTGTGAACGGTCCGGTGTTGCTCTTCGCGATCGTCAGGTTCGCTGACCGCGCGAGAACCGTGTACGACTTCTCGGCAATGTTGTTCGCGAGATTCGAATCGTTCGGGGCGGTGATGGTGACGCGATTGGTGTCGCTCGTCGCGGTAGGCGACACGTTGGCGGCGATCGTCAGCATCGGATAGCTGGTGCCGGCCGCGAGATCGCCCGATCGCGTGCACGTCACGGCCTGCCCGTTGTTGCAGCTCCAACCCTGCCCGGACCCGATCGGTTGCGTGAGTCCTGCCGGCAGCGAATCCGTCAGCGTGACAGTGCCGCTCCAGAGGCCAGCCGTTGCACTATTGCCAACGGTGATGGCAAACGAGATCGTGCCGCCTTGCGCGACGACGCCCGTTTGATCCTTGGTGACGAACAGATCCGGCTGATCCGCCGGTCCGATGTTCGAGATGTTGACGGGAATCGTGATGGAGTTGTTGTTCTGGTTCACGTCGCCGCCGCCGGACACGGTGGCGGTGTTCGATGGCTGGCCCGGGCTCGCGGCGACTTGAACCGTGATCGTGATTGGCGGGTAGTCGCCGCCGGCGGCGAGCGCGTCCGGCCGGGTGCATGTGATGGTCTGAACACTTGTGCCGCACGACCAGCCCGATCCGATCGCGACTGGTTGCGCGAGACTCGCCGCGAGCACATCGCTGACCGTCACCGTCCCGTTCGTCGATCCCGTGCCGCCATTGCTGACCTTGATCGTGAAGTGGCCGGTCTGACCCGGCACGAACTGCGACTCGACCTGCGCTTTCGCAATCGTCAAATCCGGCGTGACCTGAGCGATCGGTGTCACGTCCGTCGAGGTGTTGTTCGCCGGCGTCGTGTCGCCGCCGCCGGAGAGCGTGGCGATGTTGGCGACGCTCGCTGGTGCGTTGCTCGCGATCGACACGCCGATTTGGATCGGATCGAACGACGCGCCTGGCGCCAGCGAATTGCTGCGAGTGCATGTGACGGTTGGTGCGCTGACGTTGCAGGTCCAGCCCGGACCTGCCGCGCTCGTGGGCGTGAGCCCGGAGGGCAACGCATCGGTCACGGTCACGAGGCCAGAGCTCGCCGTGGTCCCGGGATTGCTGACGCCGATGACGTACGTTCCGGTGCCGCCTTGTTTGAACGCGGTCAGGTGCTTCTTCAAGATCGCGAGATCGATCACGCGCCCGACGA
Source organism: Vicinamibacterales bacterium (assembly GCA_035279905.1). Taxonomy (GTDB): domain Bacteria; phylum Acidobacteriota; class Vicinamibacteria; order Vicinamibacterales; family SCN-69-37; genus DATEGZ01. The sequence continues at coordinate 25,047 of DATEGZ010000046.1, read as the reverse complement.
TCACGCTGACCGACGCGGTGTCGTTCGCCGTGTTTTGATCGCCATCGACTCTGACCGACGCGGTATTCGTCGCGTCCGGCGCGTTCTGCGCGACCAGCACGCCGATCGCGATGTCGGGATACGAGGCCCCCGCTGCGAGCGCATCGCCGCGTGAACACGACACCTGCTGGCTGCTGATATTGCAGCCCCATCCAGGGCCGGACGCCGTCTGCGGCGCGAATCCCGCGGGCAGCGTGTCGGTTACCGTCGCGGTCCTGGCGGTCGGCGCCGTGCCGACGTTCGTTACCGTGAGCGTGAACGTGCCGGTCTCGCCCGCGTTGAACGATCCCGACTTCGTCTTGGCGATCGTCAGGTCCGGCCGCGCGCCCGACTGAACGACGGTGAGACCGATGTCGTTGCCGGTGCCCGCCGCGTAGCTCAGCCGGAACACCACGCCGCCGAGATTGATGAACGCCCCTTCCGGCAGCCCGTCGAACGTGCCGTCCACGGGATCGGTGCCGTCGTTGTCGATCATGATGAACTGGGCGCCGAGGTTCGGCACATAGCCGCCAGTCAGCTGCACGGTGAGCCGCGAGCGTCCGTTGTGGCTCAGGCGCACGGTGCCGGTCGTGATGAGCTTTTGGAAGTCGTCCGGTCCCGCGATGGTCTGGACGTAACTCATCCCTTCCATCTGGACGTCGCCGGTCGTGGCGACGCGCGATCGCGCATCGCCCATCTCGCCGTCGTTCCGTACGTTCAGGGACCCGACGTGCGCGTTCGCCATCGAGAGCGTCTGGTTCGGGCCTGTCGCCACGACGTCGCTGAGCGATCCGCCATTCAGGAAGAAGTCGCCTTGCTTGATGTCCGTTTCCTGAATGCCGCTGGCATCTCCCGTGAAGGTGATCGCGCCAGGGCCGTCCTTGACCAGAGTTCCCTTGTCGCCTGTGATCGTTCCGCTGAAGAGTGACGTCGCGACGGGCGTCGGCTGGCCCTGGCGCCCCACCGTGAACACTCGGTTATTGGCGATCTCGATCGTGCCGCCACCATTCAGCAAATCCACACTGGTGTCGCGCTCGAGCTCGGATTGGCTGCCCGGAAGCAGCGTGACGCCATTGCCTTGAATCTGGAGATTGCCGTTCCTGACGTTGAGGCCGCCGAGCGCCGGCGACGGCGTCAAGTCGTTGGTCGTCCTGAAGCTGTTCCCGCTTCCGGGTGAAAACGTGGCGATGTCGCCGTTCTGCGGCACGCCCCTGGGATCCCAGTTGTTCGGGTTGCTCCACAGGCCATCTCCGCCGTTCCACGTTCGTTCGACGCCGGAGAGCGACGCCCGCGCTCCGAAGCGGCTCGCCACCCTTGGCGCGGTGAGTGGCGCACCTGCCACGGGACTCACGAGAATCGACGAGTCCGCGACGCCGCCCGTGAACGTCTTGCGATCTTTCGGATCCGTGCCGGGCGTCGCCTGGTCCTGCGTCGTGCTCGTGACCGTCAGCACGTCCGCCGGCGTCGGCTCGTCGGGCCAGTCGATCGCGCCCTCGAGCGTCCAGCTCTTCGACAGATTCGCGCCCGCGACGACGAGGTCGTCGAACACCATCTTGTCGACGCGCCGCCCGCCGACGACGCCGATCGACGCGCGGACATTTCCGCGCGCGGCGATCCGCACGGCGTTGCCAATCCGCCACGTTGCCGCGTACCGGATGGATTGTCCGCCGATGGTCACGCTCACTTCGCGCGCGGACCATTTCACGGTGAACGGTTGAGGCGACTTGGGGACGACGATGGCCGTGCGGCGTGTCTCGGGCTTCGCTGTATCCGGGCCGACGCGCGCTTCGACGCGCGAGCCGTCCCCGGCACCCCGCAACTCGACGCCATAGGTGCCCGCCGGCGTCTGCGCGCGTACAGCCGGAAGCGCACCGAATACGGCGAGCAGTACCGCTACGAAGAACCATCGCGGTTGGACAGGCAGCGACGCCGCGAGGCGCATGCGAGAGAGACCATAGCAAATGCGCTGCCGCAAATTCGGTCGATTGTTGCGTGTTACGCAACTACGGTCAGAGTAGTAGTACCCCGGACCCACTAAATGTCGGGGGCGCTGGCGTAGGATCAACGGCTGGATGCCCCGCGATCGAGGTGCGCGCGACCTGCAGACCGTCCTGGCCAGAGCCCCGTGGCGCTCGCGGCTGCTGTTCTACCTCGGGATCTTCTGCTGCTTCGCGCCGGTCGGGCTGCTCAAAGAGATGCAGACGCTCGGCGCCGCGCCGACGAGCTATCTCGTCGCGCAAGGCGTCTTTTCCGGCGTGCTGGCCGTGTCCTGGGCGGCTTGCGCGATCCACGCCCGCCGCTGGCTGCCGCTGCTCATCGTGCTCACCATCGTCGCGTTCTTCGGGTTGCGGCACAGCTTTCCGCCGCCGGTGCTGCCGGACCACCTGACGTCAGCCGACATCGCCGGCCTCAAGGGCCGGCTGACGACGATGGCCGTGGCGGCGATTTTCACGATCGATCTGGCCTACGTCTCGTTCGTGATGTTCATCCTCGGCGAAGGCCGCCGATCGTTCCGCACGCACACCGAGATTCGGCTCGCGAAGGATCTGCACGCGACCCTGGTACCGGCGACGAACGGATCGATGGCCGGCATGTCCTGGCGAGGCATCTCGAAGCCGAGCGGCGACGTCGGCGGCGATCTCGTGGACGTCGTCACTGAGGGATCGGAGGTGTTCGGCTGCGTTGCCGACGTCACGGGGCACGGCGTCGCGGCCGGCGTGCTGATGGGCATGTTCAAGACCGCCGTGCACGCGAGCCTGCCGGACGCGCGCGATCTGGGCGATCTCGTCACGCGCGTCAACCGCACGCTCTGTCCGCTGACGCAGTCGAACATGTTCGTGACCTGCGCGTGCGTGCACGTTGCCGATCGTGGGCGGGTCGAGTTCGTGCTGGCGGGCCACCCGTCGATGCTGCTCGTGTCCGCGCGCACGGGCGAGACGACGTGGGTCGGCGAGCAGCAGCTCGCCGTCGGGTTGCTCGACCACGTGACGTACGAGAGCCACATGCTCGACGTCGAGCCCGGCGATCTGCTCATCGTCATCACCGATGGGCTGACCGAGGTGTTCAACTCGCACAAAGAGGAGCTCGGCGTCGACGGCCTCGCGGCCGCCGTCCGCGCCCTTTCGCCGGGCAGCACCCTCGAGGAGATTCAGACCGCGATCTTCGAGGCGGCGCAGACACACGGGAAGCAGACGGACGATCAGACGCTGCTCGTCATGCGCCTGTAACCACGGAATCTCGTGGGACCCACCGAGCCGACCGAATCCTACCGTGGTAGGGCAGTACTTGTGTCTATGATCCTCGGACGGACCCAGCTCGCCGTGGACGAACGTGACACTTGGAGGTCACCATGACACGCGTAGGTCGTCTCGTCATCGTCGGCGTCACCCTCATTGCGTTGTCCACACTGGGTGGACAAGCCGCGAGCCCGCAAGCAGGCGCGGTCACCGACGCGATGTCCGCTGCAGCGAAAGCGAGTCCCGAGTTGATTGGCTCGCTGTCGAAGGAAATCGGCGCGAGCCCGGAGGTTGCGGCCGGCGCGGCCGGCGCGCTGTTCGGGGTCGCGAAGTCGAAGCTCAAGCCCGCGGAGTTCTCACAGGTGTCGAAGGCCGTGCCGGGCATGGACATGCTGCTCAAGGCCGCGCCAGCGATGGGCGGCGCCGGCGGCGCGATGGCGGCGATGGCCGGCGGCGGCGCGGGCAATCTCGCAGCGGCGGCCAGTGCGTTCAGCAAGCTCGGCCTGAGCCCGGACATGATCTCGAAGGCCGTGCCCGTGCTGACGCAGTTTGTGACGAAGTCCGGCGGCGCGAATGTGGGCAAGCTGCTCGCGGGAGTGCTCAAGTAGCATTCACGCCATTGGGCTATTGGGCTATCGGGTCATTGGGCTATTGTCAATTGCGCGACAACTCAATAGCCCAATAGCTCAATGACCCAATGACCCAATGACCCAATTCACACGTCTCATGCGCTTCGTCTCCGCCCCGCTGCTGATCGCGCTGACATTCGTTCCGTTCGTGCACGCTCAACGCGGGGCGGCGCCACCCACACAGACACCCGCGCCAGCGACGGACGAGCTGGCGCGGATGAACCAGTCAATCGACGCGCTCACCAGAAAAGTCTGGCCGAGCGTCGTGCAAATCCTCGTCACGGGCTACGGCGCGCGAGGCGAAGGCGGCGGCCGCGGCAACGAGGCCAACGTGGTCGTCGGGCGCGAGCGTTCGGTAGGCTCGGGGTTCGTGATCGATCCCGAGGGCTACATCATGACCAACGCCCACGTGATCGAGGGGGCGCAGAAGGTCGACGTCGTGGTGCCGCCCGCCAACGCGGACGGGCGGCTCGCGACCGCGCTCTCGGGCCGGATGAACATCGTGCCGGCGAAGATCATCGGCACGACCACCGAGCTCGATCTCGCGCTGCTCAAGATCGACAACGTGCCGGTACCCGCGCTCCCGCTCGCCACGTACAGCGAGGTACGCCAGGGTGAGACCGTGTTCGCGTTCGGGAGCCCGGGCGGACTGCGCAACACGCTGACGCACGGCCTCGTCTCGGCGGTCGCCCGGCAGATCGATCCGGACTCGCCGCAGATTTACGTGCAGACCGACGCGCCGATCAATCCCGGCAACTCCGGCGGACCGCTCGTGAACATCCGCGGAGAGGTCGTCGGCATCAACACGTTCATCCTGTCGCAGTCGGGCGGCAACGAGGGGCTCGGGTTTGCGATTCCGTCCGCGACGGTCCGCACCGTGTTCAAACAGCTCAAGGCGTTCGGCCAGCTGAGGCGGCAGGAAGTCGGCATGAGCCTGCAGACGATCACGCCGGCGATGGCCGCGGCGCTCGGGCTCACGCGCAACTACGGCGTCATCGTCTCGGACGTCTGGCCCGGCGGCCCCGCGGAAGCCGCGGGGATGAAGATCGGCGACATCCTCGTGCAGGTCGACGGCCAGCCGGCCGAGAACCTGCCGTCGGTGAACTACCTCTTCCGCCTGCGCGATTCCCCCGATCGCGTGCAGATCACGGTGCTGCGCGGTTCGGCGCAGATGTCGTTGAGCGTCGCCGCCGTCGAGGATCGGAACGAGTTCGACGGCGTGACGTCCACGACCGACACCGAGAAGAACATCGTCCGCGAGCTCGGCATTCTCGGGCTGGAGATCGATCAGCGCGTCGCGGCCGCGGCCAAGGGCCTGCGCGATCCGCGGGGTGTGATCGTCATCGCCAAGGTGGCGGGCGGAACGAGCGACGTCCCGCTGCTGCCCCGTGACGTCATCCGCAGCGTCAACACGAAGCCCGTGACGTCGCTGCAGGTACTGCGCGACCTGCTGCGCGCGCTGCCGCCGGGATCGCCCGTCGTCCTGCAGATTCAACGCGAAGCACGACTGATGTACGTGTCGTTTACGCTGGACTGATTAAGATAGCGGCGTGACCACCGATCGCAAGGCCTGGACGCCCACCGACGTCGTCGACGTCACGGGGCCGCCCGCGTTGCTGCGCAACTACCTCGAGCAGCGGGACGTGCGCGCGTATCTTCAACAAGCGGCGGGCCGGCATGCGATTCACCGGGCGTGCGACGTAGGATCGGGCTTCGGGCGGCTCACGCCGGTGCTCTCGGAATTCGCGCACGACGTGATCGGCTTCGAGCGGGAGGCCGCGCTCGTCGGCACCGCGCGGCGCCTGTTGCCGGCGCTGCGATTCGAGCACGTCGCGACGCTCGAGCAGCTGCCGGCCGCCGACGCGAGCGTCGACTTCGTGCTCACGTTCACCGTGCTCCAGCACATGCCCGATCCGCGCGCCGAGTCAGTGCTGGCGGAGATCCGGCGAGTGCTCGCGCCCGGCGGGCATCTGCTGCTGGTCGAAGAGACCGACACGACGCTGGAGGCCGGCGACCCGGCTCGAGCGGATCTCGGCTACACACGCGGCCGCCCGGTGGCGTGGTATGTCGAGCAATTCCGGCCGTGCGCGCTCGTGGCCACGTCGCCGCGCGTGATCGAGCCCGGCTATCCACGGCCGGACGTCGGCACGTACATGCTGATCCAGCGGGGCTAGCTACCGCTTGAGCGGATCGTCGATGCACCACGCAGCGAGGCGCGTGCCGACCGTGCACGGCTCGCGCTCGATCGTGACGGCTTCCTGGTCGTGGGCGCGCACGCGCGTGTCGTACTCGACGACGCGGATCACGTCGTTCGTCGTCAGGATCACCTGCTCGCCCGACAGAAAATCGACGATGTAGGCATCCCAGTACGTCGCGTAGCCGTACTGGATGCGGTGCGCCACGAGGTAGTCGGCGAGCATCCGGAATTCGTTGGCCGGCGGCCTCGAGCCGTACTCCCGAATCAGCAGCACGTTGTCGCGAAGCGTGAACGCCGCCCATAGCGCGATCAGGGCGGTGACTCCGATCAGCCACGCGCGCGACGACTCGGCGAGCGACCACGCGCCGAAGATCGCGACGGGCAGCAGCAGACCGAAGAGCACGTAGCGCACCAGCGGGATGCGAATCGGATCGATGCGGCCGTTGAGGCCGTACACGGCGATCGTAGCCAGCGCGACCGCGCCGAGGTACAGAAAGAACGAGCCGCGGCTCAACCGCTCACGGCCTCCGGCGTCTCGAGTCAGGCGGACCAGCCGCACGAGCGACAGTCCCGTCGCGGCCGCGAGCGCCACGCCGGCGACGCTCGAGCCCGCGCCGATCGTGCTGTTGATCCCGTAGTGATCCAGGCTCATCGCGCGGCCACCAAAAAGCACGGGGACGCCGGCGGTCACCAGGCTCCGGAACCTGGCGAGATAGCCGGACACGTCCGACGACAGCCAGCCGCCGATCGTCTGAGCCTCCTGGGTGAGCGAACCGGCATGCAGCCCGAGCTTCAGCACGTCGATCGCGAGCCACGTTGCCGCAAAGCCGGCCGCGCCGCGCGCCACGGCCGGCCACCGCACCGGCCGCCGCTCGATGAGATGCACGAACGCCAGCGCCGGCAGCGTGAGGATCGTGAACTCGCGGTGCAGCGTGCCCAGGCAGAGCAATGCGCCAAACGCCAGCGGCCGCCGGCGCAGCCACCAGAGCCCGAGCACGTAGAGAAACGGCTCGACGCTTGCGCCGAGCGTCGCGTAGAGCGCCATCGACATCACAGGCGTCGTGACGATCAGCGGGAGGGCCGCGACGAACGCCAGCGCCGGCCGAACTCCGAGGCGCGACATCATCAGGATGAGCAGCGACGGCACGGTCGCGTTGACGATCAACAGCGGCAGCCGGATCATCGTCACCGTCGGGCCGCCCAGCCAGACGAACGGCGCCGCGATCCACGCCTGCACGCCGAGCATGTAGTTCTGGCCGTAGAAAAACAGCGGAAAGGCCCGGAGCTCGCTCAGGTGCTTCGCCATCAACCCGACGATGGCCTGGTCGGAGTCGAAGTAGACCTGCTCGTAGGCCAGCGGCACGAACGAGCGAACGGCGACCAGCAGGACGGCAGCGGCGACGGCGAGCGCCAGCTCCTGCCGTTGCGCCGGTGAGGTCACCGAGGGTCGATCTGCGAGGGATTCGGTCCGTACCACACGCCGTCCGGCGACTGCTGCACTTTGATCTTGCGAGTCAGCTTCCGTGTTTCCAGATCGATCACGCCCATCGTCTCGTCGGCGGCGAGCGTGACGAACGCGGTCTTGCCGTCGGGCGCGATGTTGACGCCGCGAGGCGAGCCGATCCCGTCGAGCGTCCAGACGATCCTGCGCGCGCGAACGTCCGCAACGTGCAGTTTGTCGCCTTGCGGATCGCAGACGATGGCGGTGCGGCCGTCGCGGGACATCGCGAGCCGGTAGGGCAGCGAGAAGCCGGGGAGCGTCGCCGCGATCGTGCCGGTCTTCGTGTCGATGATGCTGACCGTGCCGTTCGCATTGCTGCCGGCCCACACCGCGCCGCCGTCCGGCGTGACCGCGATGCCTTCGACTTGCGGCGCGACCGCGATCGTCCGTACCGGCGCGCTCGCCGCGAGGTCGAGCTCCGACACGCTGCCGCCGCCGATGTTCGAGGTGAACGCGCGCGTGCCGTCCGCGGTGATCGCGACCATGTGCGATGTGGCCGCGTTGGTCGGAATCGCGTGCTCGACCGTGCCGTCGGTCAGGTTCACGATCACGACGTTCCGCGTGGTCTCGGACGTCACCGCGACGCGCGTCTCGTCGCCGGGCAGGAAGTTCGCGCCGTGCGGCCGCGTGTACTGGCCGAGCGAGATCATCTTCGTGACGCTCCCGCGCGCGATGTCGATGACCGCGAGCTCGTTGCCCGGCGCGCCGGCCAGGCCGTAGATCGTGACGACGCCCGTCCGGCCGCTGGGCGCGATGACCGCCTCGTGCGGGCCGTTGCCGACGGCGATGATCTTCGCGCTGTCGTCCTTGAGATTGATCAGCGACGCGCTCGCCGACTGCTGGTTGGCGACGAGCACGAACCCGGCGCGCAGATCCGCGGGGCTGTCCGCCCAGACGCCGGCGAGCGCGACAATTGCCGTGGCGGCGGCCAGTCTGCTCATACGCGCTCCGCGACGTAGACGAACCGCGAAAGCTTGCGTTCCGCCGCCAGCCGCGCCACGACCGCAAAGAACTCCTGCTGCGCCTCGAACGTGTCCTCGCCTTCGATCTCGATGAGCGCCGCGCGGCGGGCCGCGCGCGCCGCGCCGCGCCGTCCGGCGATGCCGGCCATGTGCGGCGTCGTGTCCTCGGCGGCGATCAGGCGCAGGCCGCAGGACGCGATCACCTGCGCGTCGTAGTCGGCGGGCACGAACAGGAAGAAGCCGATCGCGCTGCGCGCGAGGATCTCCGCGCTGGTGAGCGGTCCGGTCACCACGACGGGATCGGTGAACAGCAAGCGGCCGCCGGGCTTCAGCACGCGCGCGCATTCGCCGATGACGCGCGGCCGGTCGGGCAGGTGGTTGATCGCGTCGATGCACGTGATGGCGTCGAAATGCGCGTCGGGAAAGGGCAGCGGCTGCCGCGCGTCCGCACACTCGAAGTGCGCCACGTGCGAGAGCCCGCGCTCCGACGCGAGAGCCCGTGCCGTGGCCACCGCCTGGTCGTGGACGTCGACGCCGGTGACGGCGCATCCCGTCGCGGCGGCGATCCTGAGCGCGGGCCCGCCCGCGCCGCTCGCGATGTCGAGCAGCGTCTTTCCCGGTCCGAGATTCAGGCGGTGGATGAAACCGTCCTGCTCCGCGGCGGTGATCCAGCTCTGCTGGCCGATGTCCTCGCCGAACGCGTCACGGCGGATCTCGGCGTAGAGGGCGGCCTGAAAGTCGCCGTAGCTCGCGTGGTAGTGCGCCTGCTGTCTCGACGTTTCGTGAGAGGTCACGATACCTCGGTCAAGAATATCCCGGTACAATGACGCCGCATGCCGTCGCGGCGCGCTCCATCCCGCCGGTCGCCGCGCACTCGCCGCGGCCGGCCGCACAAGTACGGCCGGCCGAGCCAGGTCGTCGCGGTGACGCTGCCGCAGGAAGTCATCGAGACGCTCCGGGCGTCCCATTCGGATCTCGGGTGGGCCATCGTGAAGCTGGTCGAAAAGACGACGAGCCGTCGCGTCCCGCCGTCCGGCGCGGACGTTCAGCTCGTCGAGGTCGGCGACGGCGCCTCGCTCATCGTCGTCAACCCCGAGCTCATCCAGAATCTGCCGACCGTGCAGATGGTGCCGCTCTCCGATCACGAGGCCTTTCTGGCCCTCGAGCCCGGGCGGGGGATGGCCGATCTCGAGATCGCGGTGCTCGATCAGATCGAGCGCCTGAAGTCCGGCACGCCCGAGCGGCGGGCCGCCGAGCGCCTGCGGCACCAGCTCCGCGCCTGGCGCCGCGACGCGAAACTCACCTTCCAGCCGCGCGCGATCATCCTGGCCACGCGGAAATAGGCCGGTTTTTGCCCCGCGATTTATTGCCTGTAATTCAATTAAATTGATAATTAAGTGACTGGGCCCGCGGCCGGCCTGTCCGGCTCCCCGGCAGTATGACCCGTCGACGCCTCATCCTCTTCAGGCTCGTCACGCCGATCCTCATCTTTGTGGCGGCCGAGCTCGCGCTTCGCTACCTGTTCGACGCCAGGTTCCGGCTGGACCTGGCCGAGCGTCAGACGCTCGCGGCCTACCAAGGCAAGCCGTGGAAGAAGCAGTACTTTCAGGACCTCTGGTCGTGCGCGTCGCAGTCCGCGCGCGCCCACCAGCCGCGCTACGTTCGGTACGTTCTGCAGGACATCAACGAAGACTGCACCACCGAGACCGTCAACTACGCCAACCGCGTCCGCAAGACCTGGAATCCCGCGCCCTCGCCCGGCGCGGCGGCGTTCGAGATCGCGATGTTCGGCGGATCGACGATGGAGGGGCTGGGCGCGATCGACGACGAGACGATCGCCTCGCAGTTCTCCCGGCTGGTGAACACCAACGCCGGCAACGTCACGTATCACGTCACCAACTACGGCGTCAGCGGCTACACGTTCACGCAGAGCCTGATCAAGCTGGTGACGCTGCTGCGCGACGGAAGGCACTTCGACGCCGTGATTTTCTACGGCGGCGACAACGACATCGACTACGCCTACAACCTCGGCCAGGTCGGCGCGCTCGAAGAAGAGAACATGGTGCGCGTGCGGCTCGAGGGCAGCGCAGGCGAGCGGATGACGGAGTTCGGCCACGAGCAAATCAACGGCTGCGTGCTGTGTCTGGCGGGCGTGGTGCTGGTCCGCAACATGCCGGGGCTGCGCGACCACGTGACGCCGTATCTCGTGCGGATGCGCGACGTCCTGCACTTCAAGAAGGGCCAGGGCGACGAGCACGACGTCGATCGGCTGGCGGACGGGATCGCGCGGTACTACGGGCAGTCACACGACCTGTTGTCGAAGATTGCCGAGGCCTACCACCTGCAGCACCTCGACGTCTGGCAGCCGAGCTTGATGTACGAGACCGGGTACGCGCCGGGTGAGGCGATGCTCGCGCGCGTGGACACGCGGCTCACCGACGACAAGCTCCGGCGTCTGTACGCGCTCACACGCGATGACGTGATGAAACTGCAGCTGTCGGACTTCGAAGACGCCTCGCACGCGCTCGATCACCGCACGAACGCGGCCTATCTCGACGCCGTGCATCTGAGCGGCGACGCCAACGGGCTCGTCGCGCACATGATCTACGACGCGTGGAAGGACGGGCGCTGATCGCTTACCGGAGCGGCCGCGTGGCCCGGAACCACGGCATGCGGCCCTGCGTGATGTTCGACAGCGACCGGCTTGGATTGAGCGCCACGCGCGCGATCCCGCGGATGACCTTGTTCCTCGTCCACTGCTCGACGCGGATGACGAGGTACCGATCGAGCGCGTCCTCCGCCACGATGAACGCCATCCCGCCGGCCGGCGTGACGACGTGATCGACCCAGCCGGTGGTCGCGGGATTCATGCCGACGTTGCCGATCGACGCTTCGCTCAGCGGGCCGAACTCGAACTGCAGGCTGTAACCGGCGATCCAGGCCGCCGCGATCCCGCGGCTCTTCCAGTACGCCTTGGTGGAGAAGCCGAGCTCCGACTCGTCCGGTCGATGATCGATCCAGATGAATCCCGACGCGGCGCCGTGGATGGGATGGCCGACGTAGTTGACCGGCCACTGGTCGCCGTCGTTCCACGTCCGCGGGATCCGCAGCGAGTTGACGTAGTCGGCGAAGAACGGGCCTCCGAGCTCGCGGCGCGTCTTTTCCTGGAAGGCGATGCGGCCGGCGTGCTCGAGCATCAGGAGCCGCATCGAATCGATGAGGGCGCCCCGCCATCCGCCCGCCTCCTGATCGACCGGGACCGGAGGCGCCTGCCGCTGCTGATCGTTCGAAGGCTGCGCACCGGCCGGCGTCGCGCGAAGGCCCACGACCGCGCACGTCAAAACAAGAGCAACGCTGACAAGTCGACGACTCGGCACGGCCAGCTCCTGATCGGAAGAGCGGCTACAGTCTAGCGTGAAGGGGTCGGCGCATCGCGGTAAGGTCTCGGTAGGGACTCAGCCGCGATCCCTCACGGCGCGCCGTTGTGCCAGCCTCATCAGCGTCTCATGCGTGCCGACGCTTGCCGGGCCTTCGGTGTCCTGCTCCGGCCGGAGCTGGGTGTAGCGTCCTTCGCTCGTCATTACCCAGGCCTGGCGCTGGTCGGCCAGCGACACGTCGAGAATTTCCCACAACTTCACGCGCGCGCTCGGCGCGAACACCGGCGTCACGACCTCGACCCGGTGCGAGAGGTTGCGGAACATCCAGTCGGCCGACCCGATGAAGAATTCACCCTCGAGCGGATCGGCGCTGCCGGCGGCGAAGTAGAAGATCCGCGAGTGCTCGAGAAAGCGGCCGATCACGGATCGCACGCGGATCGACTCGCTGAAGCCCGGAATGCCCGGACGCAGGCAGCAGAAGCCGCGCACGATGAGGTCGATGGGGACGCCGGCGCGCGACGCCTCGCAGAGCGCCGCAATCGTCTCGGGGTCCTCGACCTGGTTCATCTTGGCGATGATGCGCGCGGGCCGCCCCGCGCGCTGATTCCCGGTCTCGCGCGCGATGAGCTCGATCACGCGCTGGCGCATCGTCTTCGGCGCCACCAGCAGGCGCTCGAACGCCGGCGGCTCCGACCGGCCGGTCAGATGATGAAAGAGGTTGACGACGTCGCGCGTGATGGCCGGGTCGCAGGTCAGCAGGCCGACGTCCGAGTACGTGCGCGCCGTGCGCACGTGGTAGTTGCCCGTGCCGATGTGCGCGTAGCTCTGGAGGCCGCCGGCCTCCTTGCGGACGACCAGCGCGACCTTCGCATGGGTCTTGAGCGCGAAGTCGCCGACCGTGACGTGCGCGCCGGCGCGCTCGAGCTCCGTCGCCCAGTGCAGGTTGCGCTCTTCGTCGAACCGCGCCTTGAGCTCGATCACGCAGGCCACCTGCTTGCCGGCCTCGGCGGCCTTGATGAGCGAGCGGACGAACGGCGTGTCGTCGCCGACGCGGTAGACGGTCATCTTGATCGCGAGCGTGCGCGCGTCGTGCGCGGCCGTCTCGATGAACCGCTCGACGCTGTCGCTGAAGCTCTCGTACGGGTGATGGACGAGGATGTCGCCCGCCCGAATCGCCTCGAAGAGGTCGTCCGCGTCGTCGAGCCGCGGCGGCGCGATGGGCGTCCACGGCGTGTCGCGCAGGTGAGCAACGTCGAGGCCCGCGATGTGAAACAGGCTGGTGTAGTCGATCTCGCCCGGGAGCGCGTAGACGTCGCGCGGCTCGAGCTTGAAGCGCTCCTGCAGCATGAGCTGCATGCGCCGATCGGCGTTCTCGGCGAACTCGAGCCGCACCGCCGGCTCGAAGCGCCGCTGGCGGATCTGCTCGCGCACGAGATCGCGGATGTTGCGATCCTTCTCGTCGTCCTCGTCGAGCTCGACTTCGGCGTCGCGCGTGAGCCGGAACAGCGTTGACGCAGTCAGGCGCATGCCGGGATACAGCTTGTGCGCGTTCTCGCGGATGACTTCGTGCAGCCGGATGAAGACGCGGTGGCCGGACGGGACGTCCGCGGAGAGCGGCACCCACTGCGGCAGCTCGGCCGGCACTTTCACGCGCGCGTCCACGGACTCGCCGGTGCGAACGTCGTGCAGCACGAACGCGAGCGAGAGCGAGAGGTTGGAGAAGAACGGGAACGGCTGCGTCGGAAGGATCACCAGCGGCGTGAGCGCCGCCGACACCTGGGCGTCGAAGTACTCCGCCGCTTCGCGCCGCTGGGGGTCGGTGAGCGCCTCCCAGTGGCGGAGGTGGATGCGGTGGCGCGCGAGATCGGGCACGAGGTGATCGCGGAAGCACTCGGCGCGCTGGCGCAGCATCGGCAGCAGCCGCTCGCGAATCTCGGCGATGAGCCGCTCGCGCGCGGGCGTGCGGTGCTCCCGCAGCACCGCCATCCGCTTCATGAAAAACTCATCCAGGTTGGACGTGAAGATCGCGAGGAACTTCACCCGTTCGAGCAGCGGCGTCCGCTCGTCGAGCGCTTCGGCGAGCACCCGTCGATTGAACTCGAGCCAGCCGAGGTCGCGGTCGAACCAGACCGTCGAGAGCTGGGCCGCGCGAATGGCGGACTCGGGCGCATCCTGGCCCCCCGAGGGCAGCTGAGACGACGCGACGTCTGGCGTGGCGCGGGGCATGCCGGTCCGTCCTCCTCGACGGGGGTGCCATATTACCGTCTCGCGATGACGTTGACGTACAGCTCGGTGATCAGCTGCTCCTTCGGCGCCGTCATCGGCGTGTTGCGGTAGATCTCGAAGCTCGCGGCCGATCCCACGCGATATCCGCTCGCCGGGAGCCACTCACCCATGAACCGCGCCCACGTGTCGCCGAGCTTCTCGTACGGCCCGACATGCACCGTGCACGCGTACGTGCCCGCGGGAAGGCGCTCTTCGACCAGCCCGGCGGGCAGGCGAGCGTCCTGCGGCACGGTGATGCCGGCCTCCGACCGGAGCTGGTCCTGTGGGGTCGTCTCCGGATCGTCGTGGAACACGGCGAGCAGTGCCGTGTCAGGTGTGACCAACCCGGAGGGCTCGACGATCCTGTTGAGCTGCTCGAAGGCCATCGGGATCTGGTTGTAGGGCCCGACGTGCCGAACGGCAGCAACGCGCAGATCGGGCATCTCTTTGATTTCGACGTTCATGGTCCTGCCTCCTGAATCGCGTGGAATGAAGCGCGGCACCGCGCCGCCTGTCGTGAAGTGCACGCCGCACGGCGCCGCCAGTTCGATGCGCGGGTGCGCGCGTCCGGCAAACGCCGAGGGCGACGTGCTGTAGCTCGCGCGGAACGCGCGCGTGAACGCTTCGTGCGTGTCGTAGCCGGCGTCGAACGCGATCTCCGTGATCGGCGCGTGACGCGGATCGGCGAGGCGCGAGGCCGCGCGCTCCATGCGCAGCCGGCGAATGAACTCCATCGGCGTTTCGCCGACCATGCCGCGGAACACCCGGTGAAAATGGAACGGCGAGAGACACGCATCGCGTGCGAGCGTCTCGAGGTCGAGCGCGCCGTCCAGGTTTCTGGCGACGTGGTCGATCGCCCGTTGCACCGCCTGTTCGTAGAACGAACGAGTGTCCGGCTTCATCCAGGCCACTCTACCGGGGCAGACGCAGGCCGCGCTTGATATGCCTTGCGGACTTTTGACGTAGCATGCGAGGAGTGAGTGAACGCGTGCGCCGGCTGCGAAACGTGCTCGTGTGCGTCTGGGCGGCGGGCCTGCTCGCCACGGGATGCGGCGGCCGCACTTCCGCGCCTGCGGCCGCCGTCGTCACCTTTAATAAGGACATCGCGCCGATCGTGTTCGCGAACTGCGCGCCGTGCCATCGGCCGGGCGAAGTCGCGCCGTTCTCGCTCCTGAGCTACGCGGACGCCGCGAAGCATGCCGAAGGCATGGTGGAGGAAACGCGGGGCCGCCACATGCCGCCGTGGCTGCCGGATCGCGGCGAATTTCCCATCATCGGCGAGCGCCGGCTGCGCGACGACCAGATCGCGCTCATCGAGAGCTGGCTGAAGGGCGGCAAGATCGAGGGCAGCCCCGCGGATCTGCCGCCGGCGCCGGCGTTTCCCGACGGCTGGCAGTCGGGTCGTCCCGACGTCGTGCTCACGCTCGACAAGCCGTACACGCTGAAGCCCGGCAAGGAGGACGTGTACCGCAATCTCGTGCTCCGCACGGCGCTCAAGGCGGGCGCGTACGTGCGCGCGGTCGAGTTCAAGACGAACGGCGCGCCGATCCATCACGCCGTCATCCGCGTCGATCCGGCGCAGGCCGCGCGACACAAGGACGGTCAGGACGGACAGCCGGGCTTCGACGGCATGTCGTGGCAGGGCATCCAGGATCCGGAAGGTCAGTTCATCGGCTGGGCGCCGGGCCGCGGGCCCATCGTCTCGCCTGAAGGCATGCCGTGGCGGCTCGATCCCGGCGCCGATCTCGTCGTCGAGCTCCACATGCTCGCCACCGACACGCCGCGCACGATTCAGCCGACCGTCGCGCTCTTCTTCACCGATCGGCCGCCCACCGCGGCGCCGCTGATGCTCAAGATGGGATCGAAGCTCATCGACATTCCCGCGGGGAAGAGCGACTACGTGGTCACCGACACGTACGAGCTGCCGGTGCCGCTGGATTTGATCAGCGTGTACCCGCACGCGCACTACCTGGCGACGGACATGCGGATCACGGCGACCCTGCCGGATGGCACGGTGAAGACGCTCCTGGCGATCAAGCGCTGGAGCTTTCACTGGCAGCAGGACTACCGATTCGTCACGCCGGTCCCGCTTCCCGCGGGCACGACGCTGACGATGCGCTACACGTACGACAACTCGGATCAGAATCACGAGAACCCTCACCACCCGCCGGTGCGTGTGCAGCTCGGGCCGCAGTCGACGGACGAGATGGCCGAGCTCGGGCTCCAGGTGCTGACGCGGTCGCTCGCGGACGCGGCGCGGCTCGTGCAGTCGTTCGTCGATCGCGATGCGGCGTCCAACGTCACGCTCGGCGAGACGCGCGTGCGCGAGTCGCCCAACAACGCGGAGTACCGCGCGTTCCTGGGCTCGAGTCTGATCGAGGTGGGGCGGTTTGCGGACGCGATTCCGCATCTGCAGGCCGCCATCCGGCTGAACGAGCGCTCGGCTTCGGCGCACAACGATCTCGGGACGGCGTTGATGGAGCAGGGCCGCATCGCCGACGCGCTCGCGGAGTTCCAGCGCGCGATCGCCATCACGCCGACGGACGAGAACATGTTCTTCAACCTGGGCAACGCGCTCACGCGCGCGTCGCGCTTTACCGAGGCGGCGGGCGCCTACCTGCGCGCGATCGCGATCAACCCGGAGTTTCCGGACGCGCACGTCAACCTGGGCACGCTGCTCTCGTCGCGCGGCCGGCCGGCGGACGCGCTGCCGCACTTCCAACGCGCCGCCGATCTCAAGCCCAACTCCGCCGTGATTCAAAACGATCTGGCGAGCGCGTACGCCCAGCTGGGGCGGTATCAGGAAGCGATGCAGCACGTGCGCCGGGCGCTCGCCCTGCGGCCCGACTACGCGCCGGCGCAGGACAATCTCAAGCGCCTCCAGCAAATGGGCATTCGTTAGGCGTCCAGGAGTGCCTGCAGGGTCTCGATCGCCACAGGCTTGACGAGAAAATCGTCGAAGCCGGCCTCGAGACTCTTCTGCCGCGCCTCGTCATGGCTCCAGCCCGACAGCGCGATCAATCGCGTTCGCCGGACGTCGGGCAGCTGGCTGAGCGCGCGCGCGACGTCGAGCCCGGTGAGTCCGGGCAGGCCGAGGTCGAGCAGGATCAGATCGGGCCGGAACTCCTCGACGCTGCGAAGCGCGGCTTCGCCGTCGTAGACGGCGCGGGCGTCCGCGCCGAGCGCGCGCAGCATCAGCGCGAGGCTGTCGGCGAGATCCTGGTAGTCGTCGACGACCAGCACTCGGCGCTGACTCTGCGACGTGTGTTCCGCGCCTGCCGTCATGGCGCCATCAAGTGTACGGCTCAGACCGGTCGTCTGCCCATGATGATCCGGATCAGGACCGTCGCAATGGCCAGGACGAGCAGGATGTGGAGGAAGCCGCCGAGCGTGTAGCTCGTCACCATTCCGAGTGCCCACATCAGGATCAGCAGAATCGCGATTGTGTACAGCATGTGCGTTCTCCTCCGTCATTCGTCTCGAACTCGGGTTACGTGCGAATGCGCGATGCGACTTCCTTGGTCCGATCCAGGACGTCCGCGCCGCGCTCTGCCAGCTGCTCCATCGTTTCGCTGGCGTTGTCGTACAGCTTCATCGCGCGGCGCGACAGGCGCTCCGCGGTCTTTTTCAGTTCTTTCCGCGTCGCCGCGCCGTGCTGCGGTGCGAAGAGCACTCCCAGTGCCGCGCCGACCGCGGCGCCGCACAGCAGTCCAACCGCAAACGATCGTCCAGTTGCCATCGTCGTTGTCTCCTCATTGGTGTCTTCGTACTGGTCTCGCATTGGCCCCTCCTTCATCGAGGAATCGTGATTCGGCCATCTCATCCATCTCCCGTTCACCGAACCGGCGCCGCCGCCGCTCGCGGATCGCCGCGGCTGCGGCGCGCAGGCCGCGGGCGATGCCCACGGCCGGCCACACTTTGGTCAAGGCCACGGTCTTGACGTGGTCGACGGTGGTGCCCACCCGATCGACCAGGGCGTTGACCGAGGCTTCCGCCCGGCGCGTGCGCTGGACGAGATCCGACACGTCGTCGAGCGCCGCCGACACCTGCCGCATCAGCGGACGCGTGTCCGCCACGGCCGCGTCGATCGCCTGCTGCGCGCGCCGGACGAGCGACGTCACGTAGTAGGCGACCGCGAGCGTCAGGGCCATCTGCACCAGGCCCGTGATGGCGATGACGGCCAGCCAGAGATTCGTGGTCTGCAGATCCATGGGTCACCGCCTGTGCTGCGCCGGCGCCAGCCGTTCGGCCGGCGGATTGCGCAGCTCTTCGACAATCGCCTGGATGATCGCGGTGGTGGGAATCGCGAGAATGGCGCCGGCCAGGCCGAACCACTCGGCGCCGATGAGCAGCGCCACGAACACCGCGAGCGAGCTCACGCCGACCTGCCGCTCCATGATCTTGGGGATCAGGATGTTGGCCTCGATCTCGTGCAGCACCACGAAGACGAACGCGACCCACAGCGCGAGCTGTCCGGAGACCGTGAGCGCGAGCAGGACGGCGAACAGTCCGGCGAGGATCGGCCCGGCGATCGGCACCGCTTCGGCCAGCGCGGCGATGAGCGCGACGACCCAGAAGTACGGCTCGCCGAGCAGGCCCATCGCGAGCGCCGTCGCGCTCCCCATGATCGCGCTGATAAGGAGATTGCCCTGGAGCCACGCGCTGACGCGGCCGGTGACGTCGCGCGCCACCGACGTCACGCGCGCGCGGTGCCGCGACGGAATCGCGCGCGCGAGCTCCGTCCCGACCCGCGGGCCGTCAATCAGGATGTAGAACGTCAGAATCAACGCCGTCACGATCTCGACGACGCCGAACGCCAGCCCGCGCACGGCGGACGCGGCGATCGCGATGGGCGCGTTGTCCGCCGGCGCGGTCGCCGTCTGCTGCACGGCATCGGCGATCGTCAACGGCCGCGCGAGCCAGCCGTGCCTGACGAGCCCCGATTGCCACGACGCCAGCAGCGACGGCAGCCGGCGGCTGAGCTCGTCGGCCTGCGCGATGAGCGTCGGGATGATCAGGAGCGCAGCCATCGAGACGAGCCCGAGGAACACCGCGTACACGACCGAGATCACCGACCACCGGGGCGGCGACCAGCGGCGTCCGCCGACGACGCGCTCGATTTGTTTGACCAGCGGCAGCAGACCGGTCGCGAGCAGCAGGCTCGTGTAGATCAGCAGCAGCGCCGATCGGCCCGCCCAGATGCCGAGCGCGCCCAGCAAGCACGCCGCGACGATGGCCACGGTGATCCACACGCGCCGCGCGAACGACATCGCCTCGGACGGCGGCATGGTCTCGTCACTCGATCGCGCGCGAAGGGGAACGAGCTCGGCCACGGCTAGACTTCCGACCCATGACGCGTCTGGCCGAGCGGCAGCGTGTGCGTGTGACGCGGATGCTGCCAGCGGCCGACGCCGATGCCGATGAGCACAGAGCCCACCGCCAGACCAAACGACGACACGATCACGGCCCACGCGGGCAGCGTGCCCTGCGGCAAACCGTTCAAGCCGGGCACCGCGTCAGGTGCGCCGACGTGCGGAATCACGAACATCGCGAGAATCGCCGCGGCAATGGCGGCGATCACGGCTCCGGACAACACCAGTGCTTTCATCGCCGGATCCTCCTGTTGACAACCGTCGAGTCGCTCGACGACCACCCGGCCGAGAACGCCGCGTGTCCATCGCGAAGGCCGCGCGCGATGTCGAGCCGTACGGCGCCCGCATCCGATGGCAGCCGGAAGCGCAGGCCCACGCCGGCGTCGATCTGAAACGGCGAGGCCGCGAGACCGCCGAGGCCGTCCCACGCCTGGGCGGCGTCGACGAACGCGGCCACGGCGATCGCGCCCGTGATCGCCTGACGCAGCGGGTGCTGGTACTCGGCGTTGGCAAACGTGATCCGCCGCCCGAACATCGGGCTCCGGACCACGTCGGCATCGAGCAGGGGATGCGCGCGCAGCAGCAGCGGACGCCCCAGGCCCGTGCCGGCGCCCATCCACAGCGCGCGCGGTGCGCCCGCGCTCGCCCACGAGTCGCCGGCGATCGCGAAGACGAACGGCCGCGATCGATCCGTCGTCGATTGCCACGCGACCGAGAGATCGCGCGTCCAGAAGCGCTGACCGCGCCCGAGCGTCCACATTTCGGCCTGCGCGCGCGCGATGATCAGATCGCGCAGCCAGTGCTGTTCGACGGCGGCGCTGGTGGCCAGATGATCGTCGTCATCGAATCGATCGAGCGCCGCGCCGCCTTCGAGGCGTGTGTTGCCGGAAACCCACGTGTCGAGGTCGAACGACACGCGCCGGCGCTCGTCACGCTCGAATGCCACCGCGGAGCCGCCGAGCGGCACCGCGTAGGACTGCGCCTCCCAGAACACGCCGATCGTCGCGATGCCGGGGAGCGGGGCAGGCGCCGGAATCGCGAAGCTGCCTTCGACGCGCGGCCGCTCGACGGGCCACCGCCAGATCACGGTCGCCGATTCGCCCTGACCCGCCAAGCCGGCGAAATCCGCGCGGACCTCGTCGCCAAAGAGCGCGCGTCCGCCGATCACGACGAGCGACACCAGATGACGCGGATAGGGCTGGCGTTCGACGATCGCACCTTGCACGGACGCGCGGCCGCCGGCCGTCGGATCGAAGTGCAGGCTGGTCACGCTCGCAGTCGGCGCATCGTCGAGCCGCCGGGCCGCGCGCTCGAAGGTCGCGCGGGTCAGCAGCGTGCGCGGCTCGAGGCCGAGCAGACGGTGCAGCGCGGGCTGCGGCGTCTGCCGGGCGCCGCTGATGTTGACCGTGTCGATGACCGGCTCGCCGATGCGGTTCCACGCGTCGAGCGCCTCGCTCTCGTCGTCGCTGAGGTACCGCGCGGTCGCGGCCAGCGCCCACGCGTCGTCGTTGTGAGGATCGCGCTCGGCCGCGCGCTCGGCGAACGCCGCCGCCTCGCGCCACGCCGACGCGCGGAAGCGAAGTCCCGCGCGCTCGAGCCACGGGTCAGCGCTGGCCGGGCACAACTCGCTCGCCGCCGTGAGAACACGTTCGGCAGAGTCAGAGTCTGTGTCCGCCAGCGCGACGCCGCGGTCGACGAGCGCACCACACGCCCCGGTTCGCGCCTGAGGCACCGCAGGCACTGACAGTTCGGGTGGTGCTGACTCGCCGAGTCTGGAGCGGTCTGATGTTGGAGGCGGCAGCACGACGAGTCGCCAATTGAGGCTCCCCCGCCACTCATGGTCGAACTCGTCGGCTGCCGCCACGGTGAAAGACGTGCGTGCCGGGTCGTGGAAGACGACGCTCGACGGCGTCATTCCCACGACCACGACATAGTGAAACCGGCCAGGGGTCGGCTCGATTAACACAATCACGGGTCGACCCTGGTCGACCTGGCGCTGCAAGTCGGCGCGGGTCGCCGAGGCGCCCTCGCCGGCAAACGCCTGCCAACCCCGCGCGGTCACGGCCGCGGTGAGGTCGGTTGTCTCGATGCCTCGCGCCGAGGGCTTCACCAGCGATTTGAAATCGGTCGGCAGCACGGAGCGATCGCCCCAGTACCGCAAGACCATCGCCAGCGCGGCGCCCCCGCAGAGCTCCGGCGTCTGCGGCAGGAACGGCACGTCGATGAGGACGTGTCCGTCCGCCGGCCCGAGCGCCGGATTCGCGGCGGCGGTACGCGTCGCGCTGCATACGCAGAGCATCGCCATTACCGCCGGTGCCAGACGCCATTGACCGCGCAAGGTTGTGCCTCACTTACTTCACGAGGAGCACGACGAGAATCAGGATCAGCAGGAGCGTCGTGATCGAAATCACGATCGCATCGCCGCCGGTCTGGGTTCGGGCTTCGGCCGCGGCGCGCGCCGGGCCCGCCAGTTCCTTGAGCTCGGACGGCGAGAGCGCCCCGACGGCGTCGTCCACGCGCGTGAGGTCGAGTCCGAGCCGCTGGGCGATTTCCTTCGCCTCGGGCTGATGCACGGCGTCGAGCACCGCGTTGCGATCGGAGGCGGTTGACGACACCTTGGCGGCCACGGCCGTCTGCATCGCGGAGCGATCGACAACGTGACGCTCCTGCGCCAGGGCCTGTTGTGCCGCGAAGAACGTCACGGCCATCGTGATGGCCAGCGCGACGACTCGCGGTGTCGAATGAGTTCGCGACATAAGCACCTCGGCCCCCTTTTGAGCAAGTCCCATTCCAGCTCTGCGGAGAGAAACCGGGCGTTTTTCACGCGCCGTACGGCAGTACATCGCCTCCCAGTGGGCAACCGGTTGCCTAATGCCGGTAGGGCGAGGGCGTCGCGGTTCGAGGCAGGCAGGCGGGCCGATGTGGTCCCGCGGCATGTGTCTTGCTCGATGTCCTGATCGGTTGTACGTTCCGGGCAGACAATGCGGCGCTATTCGACCCTGGTCCGAGGAGTACGAGCAGTCGCCATCGCGAGTTTCCTCGCGCTGGGGCTGCTGATTTCCATCCGCTACCAGCAGGTCACCGAAACATTCGGCACGGCCACGAGCGCGCAGCGCATCGCGGCCTCGACGACGCAGCTCCTGTCGCTGGCCAAGGACCTCGATGAGGCCGCCCGCGGCTACGTGATCACCGGCCGCGAGGACATGCTTGCCGGCGACGCCAGGACGCGGTCGTTGATCGGCCCCGAGATCGACCGGCTGCAGCAGGCGATTCCGAACGAGCCCGATCAGCAGCGGCGCGCGCAGAGGTTCGTCGACGAGTTCACGCAGGTCACGGCGTCGTCCGAACGCCTCGTCACCGCGCGGCGGGAGCAGGGCTTCGACGCGGCGCGCGACGTGATGCTGGGGCAAGGCGAAGCGGCCACGTTGAATGGCCTGCGCCAGACCGGCGACGAGCTGGCGGCCGCCGCTCGCCAGCGGGTGTTGAGCGAGCGCGCCGCCACGCGTCAAAGCCGGACGATCACCGGCTATCTGATGCTGGCGTCATTCCTGCTGGCGATCGGCATGCTGGCGTACGCGGGCTTTCTCGTCCGCCGCGAGTTGCGTCAGCGGACAGCGGCGGAGGAAGCCCTGCGGCGCAGCAACGACGAGATCGAGCAGCAGGTCGCCGACCGGACGCGCGACCTCGTCGCCGCGAACGCCAAGCTCGAGAGCCGCGAGCGGCGCCTGCGCATGGTCGCGGATTTCGGCGTCGTGCATCTCTTCACGACCAACAACCGCGGCGGCGCCAACTACATCAGCGCGGGTTTCTGCGTGACGACCGGCCTCGATCCGGCGCAGGTCCTCGGCATGGGCTGGACGGCCGCCATCCATCCAGGCGATCGCGACGCCGTGCTCGGGCTCTGGCCGCGATCGCTTCCGAACGCCGCGGCGTTCGAGACGGACTTCCGCCTGCGGACGGCTACGGGCGTGTACCGCGGATTCAAGATGCGCGTGATGCCGGCCACCGATGCGTCAGGCCAGGTGACCGAGTGGTTCGGCGCGATGATCGACCTGCACGATCAGCAGACCGCCGACCGGCTGAAGGACGATCTGCTGGCGACGGTGTCGCACGAGCTGCGCACGCCGCTCAACGCGATCGTCGGCTGGACGCACATTCTGAAGATCGACAAAGGCGAGAATCGCGTGCGGGCGGTGGAAGCCATCGAGCGCAACGCGTTCGTGCAGACGCGGCTCATCGACGACCTGCTCGACGTGTCGAAGATGACGAAGGGGCAGTTCACGCTCACGGTCTCGACGATCGACCTGCGCACGGTGGTCCAGGCGGCGCTCGTGACGATCGGCCCGGCGGCGGCCGCCAAAGGCGTGACGATTCAGGTGCGATCGACCGAGGACGTACGGATTCGCGGCGACGAGGCGCGGCTGCAGCAGGTCGCGTGGAATCTGCTCTCGAACGCGGTCAAGTTCACGCCGAAAGGCGGACACGTCACGATCGACGTCTCGCGGCTCGGCAATCGCGCGCAGCTCCGCGTCACCGACACGGGTGAGGGAATCGAGCCCGCGTTCCTGCCGCACGTCTTCGAGCCGTTCCGCCAGGGCGAGTCGAGATCAACGCGCCTCGGGCTGGGCCTCGGCCTGGCGATCGTGCGTCAGATCGTCGAGCTGCACGGCGGCAGCGTGCTCGCGACGAGCGATGGCGCGCAGCGTGGATCGTCGTTCACGGTCGTGCTGCCGATGAGCCCGGCCGGCGTCCTGCCGGCCGCCCCGCCGGCCAGCGGAGACACCCGCGATCTGAACCTGCGCGTGCTCGTGGTCGAAGACGACGAGGACGCGGTGACGACGCTCAGCACGCTTCTGAGATACCGCGGATGCGAGGTGAGGGCGGCGCACACGGTCCGCGAGGCGCTCGAGCTGTTCCAATCGTGGAATCCCGACGTGATGATCTGCGACATCGGTCTGCCCGACGGCGACGGATGCTCGCTGCTTCGTCAGGTTCGCGAGCTGATGCCGGACCGCAGCGTCCCGGCCATCGCCGTCAGCGCGTTTGCGCGCGAGGAAGATCGCCGGCGCGCCGCCGGCGTCGGCTTCGAGGTGTACCTGACGAAGCCCTTCGAGGTCGAGCAGCTCGTCGACCACATTCGGCAGGTGGCAAAGGCAGGATAAAAACAGAGGTTCGACGGGTTCGACCAGTTCGACGAGGTTCCGCAGGTTCCTGAACCCGTGGAACCTGTCGAACCTGCCGAACATGTCGAACCCTCAAGCATCGACATCTTCGACAGGCGTCGTAATTCCGCATTCCTTCATCTTGTTCAGCAGCGTCTTGTAGCTGACGCCCAGTTGCGCGGCGGCCTTCCGGCGATTCCAGCGGAAGTGATCGAGCGCGCTCTGGATGGCTTCGCGCTCGGCGGAGAGTGCCGCGGCGCGCGCCAGGTCCGGCAGCTTGGCCGCCTTGCCGGCCGCATGGGCGGCCGATCCGTTCGCAGCGGCCACC
>DATEGZ010000045.1:0-2445 GCA_035279905.1 Vicinamibacterales bacterium | reverse complement strand
GGACGAGCGATCCCTGCTCCTCGAAGCGGTAGGCGAGGTAGCGCGCTCCGCCGGTGCGGTCGCGCTCCGCCACTTCAAGTCGCCGCTCGCGATCGAGCGAAAGCACGACGGATCCCCGGTCACCATCGCCGACCGGTCGGCGGAACAACACGCGCGCGACTGGATCGCCTCCCGATTCCCTGACGACGGGATCGTCGGCGAGGAGCTCGCATCCGTTAGGCATGGGGCTCGGCGCCGCTGGATCATCGATCCGATCGACGGCACCGCATCGTTCGTGCGCGGCGTCCCGCTGTGGGGCACACTCGTCGCGGTGTGCGAAGGGAGCGAGGTGCTCGCCGGCGCAGCGTGTTTCCCGGCGCTCGGCGAGATCGTGTCGGCGGCCGCCGGGCTCGGCGCGTGGTGGAACGGCGCGCGGTGCGCGGTGTCCACTGTGGCGCGCCTCGAAGACGCCACCGTCCTAACGACAGATCATCGCTTCACGCGAACGCCGGAATGCGTACCCGGCTGGCGGCGTCTCGCGTCGCGCGCGTCCGTCGCGCGCGATTGGGGCGACTGCTACGGGTACTTACTCGTCGCTACCGGACGCGCCGAGGTCATGATCGACGGCATTCTCGCCGATTGGGATGCCGCGGCGCTCTTCCCGGTGATTCGCGAGGCCGGCGGCATGTTCACCGACTGCGCCGGCCGCGAAACGCCGTTCGGCTCGAGCGCTGTCGCGACCAATGCGCTGCTGGCGCGCGATGCCCGCGCCTTGCTCGACGTGCCATTGCCCCCGACTCCATGATGCAGGCCTTCGATCTCGATGCGCTCGACTTCGAGAAAGGCGGCGGCGTGGTGACGATCGTCGCACAGGATGCTTCGACCGGCGCCGTGTTGATGGTCGCGTTCGCCGATCGCGTCGCGCTCGAGCGCACGCTCGAATCGGGCGAGATGCACTACCTTTCGCGGCGCCGCGGGCTCTGGCACAAGGGCCTAACGAGCGGCGCCGTGCAACAGGTGGTGTCTCTGTCGGCCGATTGCGATGGCGACGCCGTGCTCGCGCGCGTACGGTCCGCCGGCCCGGCGTGTCACACGGGCCAGACATCGTGTTTTGGCGACGCCGCGCTCGACGCCGATGCGCTCGCCACACTCGATGGCGTCATCGCTGCGCGCGCAGCCGAGACCTCCTCTGAGTCACCGAGCTACACGCGCCGTCTCCTCGCCGACCGCAACCTGCGCCTCAAGAAACTCGGCGAGGAATGCGCCGAGCTCGTCCTTGCGTTAGGCGACGGCGACGCAGCGCGAGCTACGGACGAGGCCGCCGATCTGGTGTACCACGCGCTCGTCGCCTTACGAGCACTCGGCGTGGGCCTCCAGAATGTTCGCGAGGGGCTGGACCAGCGGGCCGGCGGCCCCGCTCGGCCGCCGGACGCGTAGCGAGTCAGCGCCGATCCGCGACGTCGTGGTCGTTGCGGTGCGCCGCATTCATGTGCAACGTGCGTTGCATCGCGACCGCCGTCGTTGGGCAGGCAGACTTGAACTCGAGCGTCTCCGCTATGTCGGCCGGCACGGCAGCGCGATCGACCGCCTCGAATCCGAAGCGCGGGAAATAGTGCTCGGCCGTCATCGTCAGGAGATAGAGCGCGCGTATGCCGCGCTCTTCGGCGTGACACACGATGCGCTGGACGAGTTCGCGCCCGAGTCCGTGGCGCTGCCACTCGGGATCCACGGCAACCGATCGCAGCAGGGCGTTGTCGCAGCACACCTCCAAACCGGCCACCGCCACGAGCGCACCGGTGCCATCCGTGGTCTCCGCAACAAAGAAGCGCGATGGAGTCGCGCTCATGATTTCCGCGACGCCGGCAGTCGTCAGTCCCGCGTCGCGCAACAAGCGCTCGATTTCCGTTAGATCCGCCGACACTGCGTGGCGTATCTGTGGTGTCATATGAGAATGTGGCTGCGCCATAATGTCCGACCTGGTTCGAGTGAGTTTAGGGACAGCAGTCAGGGCCGCAGACGCACCCGCAGTCGCGAAGTTCGGCAGGCGAAGACGTCAACTCTGCGGAGCGGGCGGCCGTTCGCGGTTTCGTTGCGCGCACGAAGCCACTCATGATCTTTCCTTCCACCTCGCCGGCCAAGGTCGCATCCAACCCCGTACCCGCCAGCAGCGCGGCCGCATCATCTCGGGTGTAGACGCGCGTCGGCTCGATGGTCGCATCCTCGAATCCGACGGCGCCGAGCAGCGCGATGAATTCCTGCTCCTCGAGAGCGCCGGCGACGCACCCTGTCCACAGCGGCATGCTCGCCTTGACCGCGTTAGGCAGGTCGCCGCGTACGATCACGTCGCTCACCGCGAACCGGCCGCCGGGCTTGAGCACGCGGAATGCTTCGGCGAGCGCGGTTCGTTTGTCGCCCGACAGATTGATCACACAATTCGAGATGATCACGTCGACCGTGTTCGATGGC
>DATEGZ010000044.1:0-3907 GCA_035279905.1 Vicinamibacterales bacterium | reverse complement strand
GGACGAGCGATCCCTGCTCCTCGAAGCGGTAGGCGAGGTAGCGCGCTCCGCCGGTGCGGTCGCGCTCCGCCACTTCAAGTCGCCGCTCGCGATCGAGCGAAAGCACGACGGATCCCCGGTCACCATCGCCGACCGGTCGGCCGAGCACCACGCGCGCGACTGGATCGCCGGCCGATTTCCGGAGGATGGGATCGTCGGCGAGGAGCTCGCCTCCGTTAGGCATGGGGCGCGGCGCCGCTGGCTCATCGACCCGATCGACGGCACCAAATCGTTCGTGCGTGGCGTGCCGCTGTGGGGCACGCTCGTCGCGGTGTGCGAGGGGAGCGAGGTGCTGGCCGGTGCGGCGTGTTTCCCGGCGCTGGGCGACATCGTGTCGGCGGCCGCCGGGCTCGGCGCGTGGTGGAACGGCGCCCGGTGCGAGGTGTCCACCGTGGCGCGGCTCGAAGATGCCACCGTCCTAACGACAGATCATCGCTTCACGCGGACGCCGGACCGTGTTCCGGGCTGGCGGCGCCTCGCGTCGCGCGCCTCCGTCGCGCGCGACTGGGGCGACTGTTACGGCTATTTTCTCGTCGCCACCGGACGCGCCGAGGTCATGATCGATGGCATTCTCGCCGACTGGGATGCCGCGGCGCTCTTCCCGGTGATTCGCGAGGCCGGCGGCGTGTTCACCGATTGCGCGGGCCGCGAAACGCCGTTCGCCTCGAGCGCCGTTGCGACCAACGCCACGCTCGCGCGCGAGGCGCGCGAATTGCTCGACGTCCCTATTCCTCCGAGTTCATGATGCACGCCTTTGATCTCGACGCGCTCGACTTCGAGAAAGGCGGCGGCCTGGTGACGGTCGTCGCACAGGAAGCATCCACCGGCGCCGTGTTGATGGTCGCGTTCGCCGACCGCGTCGCGCTCGAGCGCACGCTCGAGTCGGGCGAGATGCACTACCACTCGCGGCGCCGCGGGCTCTGGCACAAGGGCCTAACGAGCGGCGCCGTGCAGCACGTGGTGTCGCTGTCGGCCGATTGCGATGGCGACACGGTGCTCGCGCGCGTACGGTCCGCCGGGCCGGCGTGTCACACGGGCAAGACATCGTGTTTCGGCGACGCCGTGCTCGACGCGGACGCGCTCGCGACGCTCGACGGCGTCATCGCCGCGCGCGCGGCCGGGAGCAGCAGTGAGGCGCCGAGCTACACGCGACTCCTCCTCGCCGACCGCAACCTGCGCCTCAAGAAACTCGGCGAGGAATGCGCCGAGCTCGTCCTTGCGTTAGGCGACGGCGACGCGGCGCGGGCGACAGACGAGGCCGCCGATCTGATGTATCACGCGCTCGTCGCCTTACGAGCACTCGGCGTGGGCTTAGCCGACGTCCGCGACGTGCTCGACCAGCGGGCTGGCGGCGTCGCTCGGCCGCAGCGCGCGTAGTCACACCGCGCCCTCCGTGCCGGTCCGCGCACTCTTGTTGGACGGCGCGGCGTTGCCGCGCAGCAGCTCGTAGGTATGCATCGCGACAACCATGCCGATGATCGGCGCCACCCAGTACAGCCAGTGCGCCGTCCAGATCCCGCCGACTAACGCAGGCCCGAGGGTGCGCGCCGGGTTGAAGCTGCCGCCGGTGAGTGGTCCAGCCACCAGCGCGCCCGCGCCGACCGTCGCGCCAATCGCGAACGGCGCCACCGCCGCGGAAACTCGCGCGTCCGTCGCAACACCCATGATGACGAGACCGAGAATCGCGGTGAACCCCGCCTCGACGGCGAACGCGCGGCCAATGGAAACCGATGGAACCGTCGCGCCGAAATTGCCGACCGAACCGAGAATCCATCCGAGCGCCGCCGACGCCGCGATGGCCCCAATGCACTGCGCGGCGATGTACGGCAGCACGTCGCGCCCGTCGAAGCGCTTGACGGACCACAAGCCGACCGTGACCGCGGGATTGATGTGTGCGCCGCCGAGGTGCCCCGTCGCCGCGATGACTAACGTCACGGCGAGGCCGAAGGCGAGCGCGACGCCCACATCGCCGAAGGCGTGCGTCGATGGCCCGACCATCGCCGCGCCCGGGCCAATCGCGACGAGAATGAACGTGCCGATGCACTCGGCGGCGTACCGCTTCATGGCGCCGCTCATACGATCGTCGGGACCTGCCCCCCGTAGCGCAGGTACTCCGCGAACTCATCGGGCAGATCGCTCCGGCGAATCGCATCCATGGCTTGGTCGACATCGTATTCGACGCGTACGTAGTCCACGGCGATTTCACCCGGCGCGTCCACGCTCACGACCGCGAATCCCGCCCGCCAATCACCATCCTTGGGACGGCCGACGCTGCCGGTGTTCACCAGATGAACGCCGCCAACGGTGCGATGCCACGGCTTGTGCGTATGACCGAACGCGATGATGTCGCCGGCATGGGCACCGGCGACATCGGCCATCTTCGTGCAGAAGGAATCCGGCCGGTCTTCGGTCCAGTACGTCACGTTGTTGAGCGACGTGCCATGCACGAGCGTGAGCGTCGGCCCGGCGACGTGCCCGCCTAACGCACGCAGGTCGAGCCGAAACGGCAGCCGGCCGAGAAAAGCCTTTGTCTCGGCGGAGACGTGCGCCCTGGTCCAGGCGTAGCTCAGGTGCGACAGCGTTTCCTGGCGCGGGTCTTCGTACCGACAGCCGCAGTGCTTGTAGTCGCTCGCGACGGTCGAATCGTAGTTGCCGGCGATTCCCGGAATGCGCGCGTCACGAAGCCGGTGCACCACTTCGTTAGGCCAGGGCCCGTAGCCGACGAGGTCGCCGAGATGAAACACCGCGTCGACGTCGTCGCGCCTGGCGACGTCGGCGAGCACGGCGTCCAACGCCGGCAGGTTGGCGTGGATATCGGAAATGAGCGCGTACCGCATGCCAAGTCAGCGCCCATCCGCGATGTCGTGGTCGTTGCGGCGCTCCACGCTCAGTTGCAATGGGCATCGCATCGCCACCGCCGTCTTTGGGCACGCAGACGTGAACTCGAGCGTCTCCGCGATGTCGGCCGGCACGGCAGCGCGATCGACTGCCTCGAATCCGAAACGCGGGAAATAGCGCTCGGCCGTCATCGTCAGGAGATAGAGCGCGCGTATGCCACGTTCTTCGGCGTGACACACGATGCGCTGGACGAGGTCGCGTCCGAGTCCGCGGCGCTGCCACTCGGAATCCACGGCAACCGATCGCAGCAGGGCGTTGTCGCAGCACACCTCCAAACCGGCCACCGCCACGAGCGCAGCGGTACCATCCGTGGTCTCCGCAACAAAGAAGTGCGATGGAGTCGCGCTCACAATTTCCGCGACGCCGGAAGTCGTCAGTCCGGCATCGCGCAACAAGCGCTCGATTTCCGTTAGATCCGCCGACACTGCGGGGCGTATCTGTGGTGTCATATGAGAATGGGGCTGCGTCATCATGTCCAACCTGGTTCGAGTGAGTTTAAGGACAGCAGTCAGGGCCGCAGACGCACCCGCAGTCGCGAAGTTCGGCAGGCGACGACGTCAACTCTGCGGAGCGGGCGGCCGTTCGCGGTTTCGTTGCGCGCACGAAGCCACTCATGATCTTCCCTTCCACCTCGCCGGCGAGGCCCGCATCCAACCCTGTCCCCGCAAGCAGTGCGGCCGCGTCATCTCGCGTGTAGACGCGCGTCGGCTCGATGGTTGCCTCCTCGAATCCGACGGCGCCGAGCAGCGCGATGAATTCCTGCTCCTCGAGAGCGCCGGCGACGCACCCTGTCCACAGCGGCATGCTCGCCTTCACTGCGTTAGGCAGATCGCCGCGTACGATCACGTCGCTCACCGCGAACCGGCCGCCGGGCTTGAGCACGCGGAATGCTTCGGCGAGCGCGGTTCGTTTGTCGCCCGACAGATTGATCACACAATTCGAGATGATCACGTCGACCGTGTTCGATGGC
>DATEGZ010000043.1:0-48037 GCA_035279905.1 Vicinamibacterales bacterium | reverse complement strand
TCGGAGTACATGGACCTGGTCCACCTTGAGCATCCTCCCAGCGGACCCGAAGCTCGACGCTTCGGCAAGCCCGCTATCAGGCCTCCGGGTGGATCACTTTCTGAACGGCGACTGGATCACTTTCCGAGCGGCGCGTCCACGAGGCGCCCCTGGGCCTCAACCTTCGGTCTGGCCCTCGAACCTCCCGAGACTGCCAAGGCTGTTCAAGTAGCCGGCCGACACACGCGTCTGCCATCGGTTTGGTTTCGCAATGGCGCGCCCCTGGGCCAACCTGGCCGACGGGGCCGTCGTAGGTCTAAGGGGCATCTGCTCTCGGATCGGACCGAGTCGACCACCGAAGGCTCATGCCATGATTGGAGTCTCAAAAGTGAAAGAACCAGCGGGCCGTGTCACTATTGTCCTATTGGCTCCCGCCATGTCATAGTGTTGACGCATAGGTTCACTAGTCCCCCAAGGAGAGCGATTCATGGCACAGGCAAGGGTAGAGGCGCAACGGGAATGGGCACGGCTGGGCGCTTTGGCGCGGCTGCAGCAGATTGAAGCGGAGCGGGTGGCGATCTTAGCGGCGTTCCCAGACCTGCGCCGGAAGGCCTCCGCCGCGCCGGCGCCTTCCCCACGCTTGGTCATTCGCCCGCGACGGACCATCTCGGCCAAGGGCCGCCGGGCCATGAGCGCAGGCATGAGAAAGTACTGGGCCAAGCGCCGGGCCGCGCAGCAGAAAAGCAAATAGTACGTTGCGACTTTCGACTAAGGGCCGCCCGATCCACTTGGGACGCACACGCCAATCGTCAAATTGATGCCCCGCAACCGAGTTCATCGGTCTGCAGGTAGTCCGGGCGTCGGCCCGAGTCCTCCCCATCAGGGCTGAACACGCCCGTCAGGTTCAGTGAAACCTCTCTCGAAACTCCCGTCTGAAGGCCTCCTGAGGCTGGTCAGGCTTGCAGTCTGGTTTGCTTGGCTGTCCGGACGTCTTGGCCCTACACCCGCTGGGAAGCGTGTAGCACCTCCCGCTGGCTAGGTCCGGAAAGCGAGCCAGGATCGCTTCGCGCTCTCGCGCAAGGACACGCAGGCGTTCCACTGCCCGCCGTTTCGCGGTGCTTCTGATAGCGAACACCCGAGCCATGCCGTCCCTCCCCTTTCTGCTGGTTCCTAGTGACTCTGCGGTGGTCCAGTTTCCGAGGTGTTTGGCTCGCGCCACGATTGGATTGGCTCGCACGGTTCGTCGATGTCGGCGCTGCTCCCCGGTACGATGCCCTCCTCGCCGGCGATCGGCGGACAGACTGGACCGCAGATCAGGAGCTGCGACGAATTGTGAGCGCTCGCCTCGACAATTCGTCGCGCCCGCATGAAATCTGCAGCGCTGATGGCGGTACGGCCTGTCTGGGTGGCCAAGAGAGCGGCCAGTCGGCCCACCTGCGCGAGCAGTGGGAGCACGCTCGGCGCGATTTCTTCCCACTGTGCGCCGAGCGTTTGGATCGGACCGAAGTACCGCCCGCGTAGGGCCCGGATCGCCCCGCGACGAATGCGCATCGCTCCGGCGCCCTGCGCAAAGGCACAGTAGAACTGACCGAGAATATCTTCCGCCTGCCGTGAGGCATCGATCGGGCGTGTTCTTGCGTCGCTCGCTGGTCGCATGGCTGCACCTCTAGATAGAGACACGTGCCGAACCGTTTCCTGACCGTGAGTTGTTCGCCGTGTCGATGCGAGAGGGTCTATGGCCTTCTGGCAATCGCCCGAAGGGATTCCGCAAGTTGCTGGGCACTCGCTGGCCTGTCGTGGATCTCCGACGAAAGCCCGCGCGCGAAATAGTCAACGAGCGACCGCGGACAGTGCTCAAGTCCATCGAACGTTCCCCTCACGGGCCCCTGTTGGATGCGATCGAGCGTTTCATCCAGCGTTTCCCCTCGAAAGGGGTGGCGCCCCGCAACGACCTCAAGAAGGAGAACGTTCAAACTCCACAAATCGAACGACACGTTTGGTCGGTGACCAAGGCACGCCTCAGGGGAGAGGTACAAGGGCGTCCCGACAAGTCGTCGGCTCATGCTGAGGGCGGATTGGTCGACGCTCGCTTCAGCGCCGCGAATTGGCGTGCCCATTTCTGATGGTTGAGCCTGTGAGAGTAGATAGACGAGGCCGAAGTCGAGCAGCTTCGGTACCCCATCCTGCGCGTACCCAATGTTAGTCGGCTTCAGGTCTCGGTGAAGGAGACCGGCGCTGTGGATGACATGGAGCGCCTCGGCAAGCGACACGCCCAAGCTGAGCGCTTCTGGCCACGGAACGCGACCGTTCGCCAGTCGCTCGGCAAGGGTTCCGTGCGACATGAATTCACAAACGAGCATCGGTCGGCCGCGCCAAGACTCCACGCCGTAGATGAGCGCAAGGTTGCGGTGCATCACCGCCGCCATCGTCTTTGCCTCTAGTCGTAAGCGTTGTGCGTGTTCCGGTGACGTACCTGGCAGTGTCTTGATAGCGACGACCCGCTCGAGTGCCAGGTCCCGCGCTCGATAGACGATCCCCATGGCTCCACGACCGACTCTGGTCTCGAACCGGAATTTGCCAAACAGGACCTCTGGTATTTCAGAGGGCCCCAGAGTCGTTCCGCACTCGAGACACGAGCGGCGATCCGGCGAGTAGACGGTTCCGCAATCTGGGCATTCCGCAGCCCTGCCATGGCGAGGGGTGAGTCCGACATGCCACCAATCACTCGCTTCAACTGGACCCCTTCGGATCGCGTGGTTCTCGATCGTCAGCGCCCCCGCATCGGCGATCGCGCTCAGCAACCAGCGATCCTCCTGCGAGTACGGCAGTTCGCTCTTCCGCTCAGCGAGCGTGATCAGCCCGACCAATATCTGCTCAGAGCTATGGAGAGGAACAAGCAGGCGCGAGCGACTATCGACGAGCCACTGACGCTCGGCAGGCGGCACCAATCGAAGCGGCGACGTCGGATCATCGAGCTGCACATCGAGCGGGTCGGAGGTTGGGCCGAGCAACTCGGCGATGACTGAGGAAGCTGGCAGTGGTTCGACGGAGCCAAAAAGCGAGACAAAGTCTTCTCCCTTCGCGTCTCTGACAAGCACAGCGGTCGCGTCCGGTTGAAGCGCCCGGTCGATACCGGACGTGAGCCACGCTACCAGCTCATCGACTCTTCTCGCGCCACGGATTTGTTCGCCAAGATCAACGAGGACCCGGCGGGCGTCATAGGCTTCTCGGAAGAAGTATCGGTCGATGCTGTGGAGCAGGTCTTCGCGCGCAAAGAGAGCGACGGCCGCGAGGCCGGCACCGGCCAACAACCACAGCAATTGCCCGGAAAAGACGTCCGCGATCGTCTCGCGCCGATGAAGGTAGGCGTCCACCAGGACCGCGGTCGTCGGCACAATGCAGGCCGCACTGATAGTCCAGCGCGTGAGGAGGTACTGAACCGCCCGGCGAACGACGACTCGCCAAGGTAAGAGCTGGCGCACCAGTACGGCGTACCCGACGGTGACAGGCAGCGACACGAGCGGTAGTTGCAGCACGAACTGCCCACGTAAGCTCACGGCCCAACGAGTGACTGTTGGTCCGAAGCCAGGAATCGCGCCGAGCATGACCGTCAGGACGGTTGGAGTGAAGGCGGCCAAGAAGGCCGTCCAGAAAAGGCGAACACGCCGCCGGTCGTTAGGTGTCACGGTTCCGAGTCCAACGAAAGCGAGCGGCAGGATCGCGAACACCAGGCCGAAGACGGTCGTCCAATAGATCGTCCCAACGGTGCTGCGACGCTGAACCAGGCTGAGTAGTCCGACCGATTCGAGCTCGCTCCATCCCGCGAGGGCATTCGCACCGAAGAGCATCCAACCCGTCGACGCGGCAATCATGACCAAAACGCGAAGCGCCGAATCGGCTCGAGGGTGAGTATGGCGTTCGGGAAATGCCCGGACGAATTGCCCGACGAAATACGGAAAGAACGCGTCCGGGTAAAGCGGAGCGATCATTGAGAGTTGCGGAATGCGACGCGCGAGCTCTGCGGCGTAGCCCGTCGCAAACGTCGACGACACGAGGGTCAAAGTAACTCCGAGGTAGGCTGTTCGACGATCGTGCGCGTGCGTCATCAGAAGAAACGCGCCAGTCCCTCCGTAGGCCAACAACTGCGCAATCACAAACCCCGGGGGGATCCATGGCGCGGTCGGATTCGGTGACCCGGGCGCGAGATAGATCATGATGACCGCCGCGATGACCTTCGTGAAGCCGAGCGCCACCAGTGCTCGGACCCACAAGGACAAGCGATAAGGAACGGCACCCGGAGAATCCTCGGCCAGCCCAGCGCCGACAGACGGCTCCTCCTGAGCCATCTGATCCAGGAGAGCCGACACGCGCGCCACATCGGCGCGAGCGGTTCGATGACTAGAGTTACCGATCGTCACGTGCCATCAGCGCTTTCAAGTGCTCCAGTGCGCGGACCGTGGCCATGCGGGCGGCGTCGGCCGAAGGCTTCCGCAAGACTTCTGAAACCTCCTGATAGCTATATCCGAACTCTAGTCGAGCAATCAGGAGCTCCCGCTCGTCCGCAGACAGCTGGGAAAACGCCGCCTGGTAGCGCGCCGAAGTTTCCCGTCCGAGAGCCTGCTCAAACGGGGAGGGAGCGGTCCCGGGCAAGTTCGAATCGATGCCCTCTGGCGCAGGACGACGTTCAAGGCGTCTAGCTTCATCGCGAATTCGATTGAGCACCGCTTGCCGAACGTACGCTTCGAGATCCCCGCGTTTGTTGAGGTCAACGTGGTCCAATCGACGCCACGCCCCCATGGCGGCATCTTGAACGAGATCCCTCGTGTCAGACATGCCACGGGCGCCCTTGGCGAGTCGGCCGTGCGTCCAACGCACGAGGCGCGGTAAGAGCCGCGCGAACAGTCGTTCCAGGGCCCATGATTCGCCTGCCCTGCCGCGGCGAACCAGCGTTTTGGTGGACGCACCTGACGACGAGTCCCTATCCGGTCGCGTTCGGCTGGAGGGCATAAGACTCCCGACCGAATCATACCTCTGGGTAGTGTCACAAGTTCGGTTCCGGTTGCTCAGTCGTTCATCTTATGAGGAGTGATTCTTGAAGGGCGCGAACCATCAAATGACAGGTTGCTCAGGATCCTCGCACGAGGATCCCGTCAGGCTGGGTGAAATAGCTGGTGTCGTGTGGCTACACTGCCGAGCCTGCGGAAGCCTCTGGACAAAACATGCAGACGCCGTAACCTCCGCGCCAACGGGCGAACAGTCAGACCACGCTGGCGGGCCCCCGGGATCTCGAAGCGAGGGCTGCTCGATGCCCCGAGGGCAGAATCGAAGCTGAGAGTCACGACTCTCGGCCTGACAGACCGGAGATCGCGGAGTCCTGTCGATTGGATGCCTACTTGCGTTCGGTCTTGCCGATTTCTAGCTTGATAGCGAGGTCACAGTACTGCGGCGGGAGGAAGTTGCCGTTGCCGTCAGCTGCTCGAACACCATTCACAAAGAACGTCGGCGTTGATTGCACCTTCAAGGCTCCGCCATCAGCGACATCGCGGCGAATGTCCACCACCTTGCGAGCGTACTCGCCGTTCCAGTCGGTCACGCCGAGCATCTGCTGCCCCTGTGCCTGAATGGCGTCAGCGGCGGCCGAGCCGCCGGCGAGACCGAGCTCGGTCAGATGAGGCTGGTTGGCAAACAGCCAGTCGATGATCGAGTCGCCCTTGCCACGATCGATCGCCATGCGAACCGCCGCCGCGGCTGCGCACGAACCCTGGTGCCCGCGAAAGGTGGTCGCCACATGGAAGTTGCATGAGGCATTCCAGGGCCAGTCCTTGACGACGTACTTCACGGCGCCAGGGGACTCTTTCCGATACTTGTCGAGCACCGGCTGGTAGAACTGCGCCGCGGCCTTGCATGCTGGACAAAGCCAATCGTTGAACTTGACGACGAGGACCTTCGCGCCCTCGGCGGGAATGCCGAGATCGACGCGCGGCTGCTGCGCCCAGGCGTCCGCGAACGCTTGCCGAATGTCTTTCGACACGGGAGGCGGCGCCGACGCCTGCTGCGCCCCTTCGCGCGGGAAGAACGCGACGGCTGCAGCGGCGCCGGCAATGTACAGAATCGCCACGATCAAGAACACCGGCCTGAAGACCGCCGTCCGCAGATCATCCAAGAGCTTCATCGGCAGCCGGCTGAAGTCGCTCTTCGTTTGGAGCCCGGAGGTGACAAAGATGCCGATCGTGCAGACGTACGTGCTCATACAGAGCACGCAGTCGGTCTTGAGCACGAAGAGCGACACATACCCGAGCCACGTCCGGGAGTGTCACGGACCTTTCGCTGTGCCCTGCCTAGGCTTAGTGTCAAGATAGGCGAGGCAAAGACCGAGCTGCTGACACCATGGCCAGCAGCAACGGAATCAACGGGCGCTGGGCAAGCCGGCTGAATGGGGGCAACCATATGAGGACTCGGCATGTTTTTCTGATTGCGATTCTCTGGGTCGTTTCGCTGCTGGGTGTCGGCCTGTGGGCTCAAAGGGGCGCCCCGGCCGATGGGGCAGGGGCGAATGCCAACCCCATTGGACCAGTCATTACCGGCGAGAACATCGGCTTCCAGCCGGTCCCGAGCGAGCTAGCGAACTCCGACCGCGTGACCGGTTACTTTGTAGTGAAAGTGCATGGACGCTGGACGCGCGTGTTGAACGTGCCAATCGTCATTCGCTAGCGTGAGCGCGCGTTACGGAGCAGTTTCATAAGAGTTCAACGGTAGGCTGACGGTGATGGCGGGTCGTCGAAGCGAGCGCCCATCGGGCATCGGGCTTGCTCATAGCCGGCCGGCGTGTCCAGCCGTTCCAGATGAAACCCTTCCCGCTCCGGCTCCACCGGCTCCCGATACCACAGGATTCGGCATCGGCGGCGTGGAACCGGTTACCCTTGTAGAACACACTGTGCGGACCTTGCCCGTAGCTAGCCTGGCAGCAGAGCTGAACTTCGGTCTTAACAGCCGAGGATCAGATGGTCTTCGATCACCTAGGCTGAGGGTGGCGTGGGGCCTGGGCTTTGCCTCACTCGCCGAGGCCCCACGTCTGTCAGCAATCGCCAAAGAACCTCCCGATGCGAGGTTCTAGTGCGACTATGGCCGGGGCGTGAGCGGCGGCGTGGGTGGCTTCCGGCGGTGTTCGGGCGCCTACGGACGGATCCTCGAACCAGTCAGTTGGAAACACGCAGTAGGTGATGGTTCGTTTTCCGACCCGACACGTATTCCGAATCGCATCCTCGAGTTCACTGGCCGTTGGGCAAATGCAGCCACATCTGCCCATGCCTGTGCCTGGACCAGCGCCGCCAGCTGCCGGAGCAATTGGTCATGTCCTGTTGGTAGGCCTCACAGAGATAGCGCGGCGGCCGGATCTGAATGACTAAAGTAAAGCAGTAGTTATGCGCTTGCCGCAGTCGTGGCAGTGGCTTCCAAGTAAACCCGCGTCGAGTTGTTCTCGAGCGGTCGCAACTCCCCTGCGAGGCGGGAACACATGCGCTATAAGGTGCTACTGGTGACACTAGAGCGATCTCGCAGAACAGGCCACTGTAGTCTGGCATTGACTCTTGTGATGGCTCGCTGCAGGATTACCAGGACCCCAGATGTTCTACGGAGCATGAGGATGGCGCTGATTCTTGTAGTGTTGGGGGATGCCGATCTGCGGCTCGGCCTATGTCGCGCCCTAGGCCGCCACGGCCACGAAGCCCTTGGGGTGCCTGCTTGGAGCAGTAATCGCAGCACGCAGCCGACCGCACCTACAGCTGCAGTGTTCGAACATCGACCGGAGACATCCACAGCGTCTGATCGGATTTCTGGATTTCTACGATTGCGGGATCAGTGGCCGTCGTTGATCGGGATTACGTTGGTCGAGGCGAGAGTGCCAAGGATGGACTCAGGACGCGCGCGTCTCCACTTCATTAGGTGGGCGCCAGTTCCCAAACTAGCAGCTCGCGTCGCGGGCGTGCTGGCCTCTGAAGTAAAGGCGCAAGTGAGCAAGAGGGTACTTGATGAACTTCATGAGAGGGTTCTGAGCGGGGACGACGCTGCGCGTGATGATTTCTGTAGACGCATGTTCCAAGAACTACACAGGCAGTTTCGATCGGTTCCCTACGATGATCCTCATTTTGTCGACTTGGCGATTGACAACGCGCTTATTCGGTATTGTGCGCGCCCAGGCCTCTATGATCCAATCCGCGGTCATCCCGTAGCCTTGATTCGGAAGATAGCGATTGATGCACTTAGCGACTTGCGGCGATCCTATCGCCGACATGTGGCGCATGAGGTTGCGGCCGGAGTTCAGTTCGATACCCTTGCGGTCCATGAAAGAGCCTGCTCGGGATTGACCGTCGACTCGGACTGCACAGTCAAACAGCGCTCCGCCCTTCTTAGCGTTGCACGCACGGCGGCGGAGCGGGCGTTTATCGATGCCTGGCTGGGTGACTCACACCGGCTAGTGCTGGCGAGGACCCTTGGCCTCGATCAGTCCGGTGACGTCGATCAAAGGATCGCCATCCATCGGACGCAGGCCCGCCTGCGCCAACGGGCCCGGCGGGCCTTCAGGGCCCCGGTGAAGTAGGCGGATGCGGCTAACAGCCGATCGAAATGATTGGGAAGTCCACAGGACACACCAAAGTGTTTCAGGAGGCCAGCCGAGATCGGATAGCTAAGTAGGGTTCGACACTAAGAGGCCTCCTACGGTCGTATGGCTGCGGCTTATGAGACCTGCGGAAGGAAGGAGTATGGTGTGCGCAAACTTCGCTTCAACGCGTTCCTGTTCTTCGTTTCCACCATCATCGTCTGGGGAGTGCGGCCCCTCCTCGCCGACCAAACGAACTGCATCCCATCCGGCCCTAGTTCTGGACAGGCGTCATTAGATGGCTGTGTCCTGACCGGCACCTGTAACGAGCCTAATACAACGGACTTTTGCGGTTACCTGTGTGGACTTTGCGGCTTTGACAACATGTACCCCTATTCCAACATTTGTATGCCGTCTTCAACTCAGGTTCCCTGCTCGCAGGACGGGTACATCAATTGCGTCTGCGGGAATCCTGAACCAAATTGATGCGCTGACGAGGTGACAGCCGTGAGCGACAAGGGTCGAGAGGAAGAGAAACCAACCACCCCGTTCGGACACCGTGCGCGGGCGGCCGTGGATGTGTCAGCCTCCGTGCTGATGGCTCTGGCTGCAGTGAGTATCCTTTGGCTCAATCTTGGGCCGTCGCGTCACCGCCAGGCCGAAGCACCGCTGCCTAGAGAACCGGTCGCCTTGGACGGCGCTCAGACATTTGGATCACCGGTTGCAACGGTTGCGATAATCGAATTCTCTGATTTCGAGTGCCCGTTCTGCAGAGCATTTGTGCGTGACACCTTCCCAGCGCTCAGGAGCAAGTACCTGGATACCGGAAAGGTCCGGCTTGCATTTCGATACATGCCTCTTGAGTCGATTCACCCACTGGCGCGGGAGACCGCAGAGCAGTCGTACTGTGCCGGCGTGGCTGGCAGATTTTGGGACTTTCACGATCGCATCTTCTCTGGGCAGGCTCCTCTAACGCCCTCCACGCTCCAAGACTCTTTGGTTGCACTGAAGCTTGGCGGCGATCAGTTCGGGACTTGCGTTGCAGGTCCGGCCAAGAGCCAGGTCGATCTCGATCTGCGGCAGGCCGCCGATCTCGGAGTCAAGGGAACGCCCACGTTCCTGATCGGTACGGTCAACGAGGGCGGTCGCGTGCTAGTAACGGCGCGCCTCTCAGGCGCGAAGCCCTTGATCGAGTTCAGCCAGGTGTTAGACAATCTGCTTCAAAGCACACGAGGTGGCTAGGGTCTTATTCTTGAGTTCCTTGGGAGGCGTGGCCCCGGACGTGGGCGTGGATTCCGATCGGGTGTCCAGGCTGCGCAGCCTAGGCCAATCTCAGTCGCGGGTATGGCCAGATCACTTTGCGGCATAGCCCTCATCGCACTCATTTTTCAAGAGATCAGCTGGATTCGGCCGGCGGAATCCGCTTCTTCCATTTCCCAACTTGCCGAGCTGTCTAGCGGGATAATCGCGGGGTCCGTAACAGATGCTCGCACTCGACAGCCTGTGGCGGAAGCTATTGTTTATGTTGCCACATTAGACAAGGCGCTAGACGGAGTCCGGACCACGCTGACGGACTTCGCAGGCCGCTATGAGTTCCGGGGACTTCAGCCCTCTTCATATCTGTTGGCGGCCGCGAAGATCGGCTACCTGCCACTAGATTTCGCCGATGGTGCTCGGGTCGAAGTTCAACGTGGTCGAACCGTCATAGATGTAAATCTAACAATGTGGCGGCCCGGCTACATTGCCGGCCGGGTTGTTGACGAAGCTGGTGAGGCTGTGGTCAGCGTTCCCGTAAGAGTTCTCCGTCGAATTCAGGTCGCAGGTCTGTGGCATTTGGCGGCTGGACCGATCTCAAAGACGGACGACAGGGGGTTCTATCGCATTGCGGACCTGGCGCCTGGCGACTACATTGTTGCGCTACCTTCCGTTCAGGTAACGATTCCCATGGGATTTTCGGACGCTGCCGATCCTGTCGGTTCGAAGCAGACGTCGACCGTTGGTCGGGTCGGCAACGGCCCTAACCAGGTCTTAATCGGCAACTATCCGATCCCGCCGCTCGCTTCCGATGGAGCATGGAGAGTTTATCGCACGACATTTCACAGCAATAGCCAGTCTGTCGAGAGCGCTACACCTATTCACCTCGAGCGAGGCGGTCAGAAAGACGACGTTGACTTCACCATTCAGCCGACTCAAGCATTTCGTGTCTTCGGTCGAATAGCTGCGGCGCCGAATGCTCTGATAGGATCCGTGATCCGTTTGGTTCCAATCGGCAGTGAGGACTTGGGAGTCGGCAGCGAGCAAGCGACTAGCCTCATCGGCCCTGGAGGTACGTTTGAGTTCGTTGCGGTGCCGAGCGGTAGTTACTCAATTGTTGCGGGCGGTCCAGTGCAAGAGTTCATTACATCGGGTGCGGGCATAGCAATCGGCCTACCACCGATACCCGGTATGAGGAACCGGCTAAGCACGGGAAGAACAGTCCGGTCGGCTCCGAGCGACGTTCTTCTTGCCATTCGTGACAGCGACGCTGATGGATCATACTGGATAAGGGAGAGGATGGACGTCGAAAATGGCGATGTGAACATAGTGGTTGTAGCCAATAGAGCCGCGACGCTGTCTGGGCGAGTTCTAATTGATGGTCCAGTGGTTGGACACCCACGCTTATGGGTCGAGCCTGCCTCCGGCGCTCCTTCCAAGGCAGTAGCAACGCCACCTGCCCTGGTAGAGACACCTGATCGCGGGTTTTCGGTTCGAGGCTTGAGGGACGGTCCTTATCTCCTGCGAGTCGATGGTGGACCGGAGCTCTCGCTAAAGTCGGTTACGGTGGACGGCGTTGACTGCACCGAAAAACCGTTCACGGTGATTCCCGGAATCGATGTTTCGAATGTGCTTGTGACATTGACCAGCCTTGTAACCACGCTCGCGGGCACTGTCGAGGGCGCGAATGGTCGGCCGGAGTCGGCCGGAAGCGTTCTCATTTTTCCGGTCGATCAGGCCAAGTGGACCAGCTTCGGCTTCGATCCATTGGGCATTCGCACGGTCACTCCTGACCCGCAAGGCTCGTATGAGATCCGTGGCCTTCCGAGCGGCGAGTACTATGTGATTGCGACGAGGTCCAGCGGATGGAGGGATCCCCAGTTTCTGGCCGCTGCGCAGCCTCTCGCGACGAGGGTGACACTCCGATGGGGTGCGAGAACGGTCCAGTCGCTTAGCGTTCAGCAAGTTCGAGGGCGATGAGTAGCATCTCGCGGTTGGTGTTGTTGTTCGCTATGGCGGGAGCCCTGCGGCTCGGGCCGAATAACGCCGTTGGGCTGCACCCATCAAATGAAGGTCGTCTCGCTGGGATCGTCGCAACCACTGAGGTCAGTGCTCAGCCGGTGCGCCGCGCGATTGTTCGCCTTACCGAGATCAACCGGCGGATCGAGCTGGCAACAGTAACTGATGACTCCGGCCACTTCGAGTTTGCGACAGTTGCGGATGGTCTGTACTCAGTGTGCGCCGTCCGCCCGGGATACCTAAGCATCCCGTACGGAGCCTCGGGACCCGGACGAACCGGCACGCCCCTGGTGGTGAGGGCGGGTCAGAACATTGAAGGCCTTCGTTTGTTGATAGCCAAAGGCAGTGTCATCGCTGGAACCGTGCGGGATTCCGAAGGCATGGCATTAGCGGAGGTCTCCGTCGTCGCTGAGCGACGAGGACGGTCAGGGGTCTGGGTCCAAGAATCGCAGACCGTGAAGACGGATAGCGATGGCGGCTACCGGGTTTTTGGTTTGCCGGCCGGCGAATACTTGGTTAAGGCGCTTCCGATTGTTCCCTCGGTTGCGGCGCCGCTGCCAGTCTCCTCGATGTCAGACTCATCCTTTGAAAGGCTACAGCAGACAATTCTTGCGAGGCGGGCAGCTGAGGATTCAGCGCCTGACTCAAAGAGCTCTGCGCCGGTGTTTGTGCCAGTCTTTCACCAAAATGCCTTGACCAGAGAGGCAGGGCTTAAGATCGCGTTGGCAGAGGGCCAGGAGTTCGCCGGGGCGGACATTACGGTATCTCCGGCGCCGACTGCAATCGTTTCCGGAAATATCGTACCTCTTCCCGGAACTGCGATTCCGGCACTAGACATGAAGCTCATTCCCGAAGACGGTAGCGCTGTTCCATCAATAAGATTAATGAGGACTCTGACCGCTGACGGGCGCTTCTTTTTTGGCGGTGTCGTGCCCGGTCAGTATCAGCTCCTAGCTCGCACAATAGCAACCGACCGAAAGCAAATCGGCCAGAGCACACCAGCGTTTGCTGTGCTGGACGTGACAATCACGGGGACGGACGTGACGGGGATACAGCTAGCGCTGCAACCGACCACGGCCATCAGAGGCCGGCTTGTTCTTTCTGGCGGCACTGAACTCGGCGTTCCGGATTCTGCAAATGCTGTCGTCAGTTTGATGCAGTACCGCCAGTCCCGCGACGGCCGAGAACTGGTGCCCGTGGGTGACCAAGCGACAACGAGACCTGCGTCGGGCGGCGGGTTCGAATTCCGCGGCATCTTGCCGGGTACTTACTATGTATCCGTTGGCGTTCCCAGGATTGCTGACAATCCTGGCTGGTGGATAGACTCAGTCCAGGTCGATGGGCGAAATGTGACCGACACCGGTATTGTTATTGAACGCGGTTCTTCGACTCCTGTGACTGCTGTGATCGCACTAACCAATCAGCAAAGTATCCTGTCGGGGTTGTTGACGGGATTGGGGGGGCTACCCGCTGTTGACTACTCGATCGTCGCCT
Source organism: Vicinamibacterales bacterium (assembly GCA_035279905.1). Classification (GTDB taxonomy): domain Bacteria; phylum Acidobacteriota; class Vicinamibacteria; order Vicinamibacterales; family SCN-69-37; genus DATEGZ01. Next base: position 34,695 of record DATEGZ010000043.1, on the reverse strand, counting down.
TTTCGGTGGATAAGGAATGGTGGTCGCCCCCATTTCGGAGAGTTCGGGTCGTGCGCCCTTCAAGCAGTGGTCGGTTCGAATTTGACGAGCTGCCTGGCGGTGACTATCACTTAGCGGTTCTTCTGGACCTGAACCCGATGGAGTGGCAAGACCCAACCTTCTTGGAACAATTAGTGGCGAAATCCGTCCGCGTTGAAGTACGTGTCGGCCAACGAACCATTCAGGATCTGCGAGTCTTACGGTGACAGTCCACGACGCCACGAACCTGCATCAGAAGTCATCAGCCAGTTAGACTAGGGTATGTTGATCCGTCCTTATTTGACTTCGCTAGCAGTATGCGCTGGTTGCTGACGGGCTAACCGCAGAAGCGGGTGAGTTCGCCCATAACTACACGAATTCCTGCGGCGTCGAATCCTCCAGCGCAATGTGAGGACGGCACTGCGTTGAAACTCACGCGAGAGGCTTGGGCGAGTACCTGAGCTTCCGCCAATGACGCGAAAAGGCGGAAGCCGCGGCCCCGCCAGTGCATCGCGGAGACAATGCATTGCCCGATAGACCTTGGGCGTGAGCACGCTGGCTATCATTTGCATTCGCTTGGCTGGCGACGAACGTGTAGCCTTACCGCGCTCCAGACACGCAGGAGCCGGTGGAGATTGACGACCAGCTTGGCGCGGCGGACGAGAGCCGGTTGCGCACCCTCCCGTGCCATGCGCCGACGAGCTACCGTGCACGACGGCACTCAGGCCGCCGGCGCATGGTCTCTTTTCCGCGCCGGGCGTTACGCGATCAACTCAGCGGGTCATCAACACGTGCTTGTCGGGCGTGACCCTCGCCAGTATCTGCTCTAACGGGCGCTCTTGATCCCCGAGTTGAGACGGGCGCCTGACGCATCGACGGTGGGTCCCTAGCCTTCGGCTTTCCGGCGGTAATAGGTCCTCCTCCTATGCAGCGTTTCGAAGTTCGTCGACCTTCATGCATCACCCAGTTGCCAGCAACCACATCCCATGCAGGAGATCCCAGTGTGCACCTACAGCGCACGTAGAAACGAGTCCTGGCATCGTGGCGGGTCGCTCTGATCTACTGATCGAAGCGGAAATAGTTTTCGAAGGAACATTGAAGGCAGCGGGAACTGTGGTGTGGCTATTGTGGCGTTGTCGAAATCCACAACCTTCCCCAGACGAAGGTAGCGAACTTGTGACCCTGGATGTTGATACATGTACGCGCAAAACGAGTCCCACGCAATATCGTATCTGGCGCCGATGTATGCAGCTAAGCCGGGATCAGTCGACCAGAGTATCCTCACGCGCCCGGAGTACCGATGTCCGACGGGAAGAGATGCGCGCACGAGAAGGTGATTGCTTCGACCGTCTACCATCCTAAGATTTGAGTACATAGTGAAAGCGAACGCTGTTTGGAGCTCCAGATACGGCAAAGTTCCAATCGTGACCACCAGCAGCGGCAGGATCGCAAGCCATCGGGGCCGAAGGGACCAACTCAGCGGCGAACGAGTTAACCGCGCCGAATGGCTCCGAATCAGCCAAGAGCATGTCGCTGTGATCGTGGCCAAGTCATAAATGAACCAGCTAAGCAGCCTTCCTCTGGCGTAGATGAAATAGGTCGGCAGTCGACCTGCGCTCAGCTGTGCCGCTAAGACGCACCCGACCAGGACCACAAAAGCAGTTGACGCGTGTCTGACCGCCTCGCCATCAAAGAATCGCTCGGTGTCGTGGGCGAACGTGCTTCCTAGGAAAGGAATCAGCATTGCCGTCAGAACGGATGAGAAATCGGTAAAGAGGTGGATCCCATTAAGGGAGATTACTCCATGAAACAACAAGCCCAGTACGACTCCTAAGGCTCTCGTCCGGCGGCCGATGAGAGCTACTGGAATCGTCAACTCTGTGAGCGCGGCCGTAGCCGGCACCAAGGCTGCCCAGCCGTGACTACCGACGGCGATCGGAGTCGCGATGTGCATTGACGCAGCAATTTGGTCAAAGTAGACGCTCGCGCAGCTCACGTTACTATCAAGGAAGGCGCTATTCAGCTTCGCGAACGCAGCAAAAGAGTAGAACGCGATCAGGGTCCAACGAAGCAAAGGCAGGAACGCCGCCGCTAGTTTCGCACGGTCAAGGCCCCCATTTCTGACTGCAGTGACCGCCGCCATCAGGAGGCCGAAATTGACGAGCGTTGCCAGCAACCAATGACTTCCAAGAAACGGCGACTCTTGCCAAGCGGTTATCGGCCCAAGAATCGCCAGCGCCATGAGGCGGCTAGGCCGCTCAGGCCGAGCCATCACCAGCAGGGCGGCAATCGCCAGCACGACATGCCCGAACCCCGCCTCAGTCGGAGAGCTCAAGAAGCCGACCGACCTGGCGCTGGGTCCCGTGACGTGATAAATGGACGCCAGCGCCCAGGCAACGGCAAACAGCTTTAGCTCCGCCTCCTGATCCGGTGGCGCCGACTGTGACTCGGTTCGGTTCACTCAACCGCTCCTGAACAATTGCTGGACCGGCGTCGCCGGCCAACCTCTTGACTGTCTCGCCAGGAAGTCCGTTGTACTGTCAAAACAGTAACAGTAAGTCGCGCTTCAGCAAGCGGCAGTCGGCTTCGTTCAGGGGACGCACTTCTCTTACTTTCAATGCCTCTTCATTCTCGATCGGGAAGCCATCTCCGAGATCCGCCGCCGGTCCATCAGATCTAGTCCGATTTCCTTACCTTGCCTGAATCGCGACCTGGCGATGACGGATGCCCTGCCCGGGTCGCCGAACTCAGACGGTTCGATGATTCGACGTCCCGACCAAAGCGAGGCAGTTCACGCCGAAGCAAGGTGGCCCGCTCGGCGGTCCTCCTGCAGGCGGAGGAGACCTATGACCGCTCCAAGTCTTCAGATGAGCAGATCCCATATGCGTTTACGACGAGACCAGAGCCACACCCCCGTCGGGCGCTGTGCGCCAAGATCGGTGTCAATGACGCGACCTTGATCAGCCGGAGAACACCTCCTTCCATCTGAGCACGAACCAGCTTAGACGGCACTGGTAACCTAAGGAGAAAGATGACCGACTGAAACCGCTGACGAATTGCCAATTAGGTCATATTCACCTCCGACTGGCTCTGTCAACCGGTGGTTCAACTCGACCAGCTGGACAACACTGCAACGAGGCGCACGACGGCCGACGCACGCGTCGCCTATGCCCACCAAGTCGGCACAAGGCCTCGTGTGATCGGTCCCGGCGGGGGTGACGGCCGAGTCACACTCCCGCCGACAGTAGGGAGCGAAACATTCGCAGCCGCCCCTATCCGCGAGGTCGTCAAAACTCAATTTGGGTACGGGACCTCATCCCAGCAGTCACATGTGCCTGAGTGGCCCCCCGGGCTACAACCCCAAAAGTTCGCATCACTGCATGCGGAGCACGCCGCATAACATTCGTCCTCCGCATCCGCACAGTCACTACCAGTTGTTAGATTCCTGTAGCAGGCAATAGCCGTGTAACTACAAAATGTCGGGTCAACGCTGGAGAAGCCACTTGGTGCACAGAACAGCGCGCTAGCCCTGGCAGGCTGCCCGCCAAGAGCCAGAGCCACGAACAGAGCCGCGGCACAGAGCTTTATCGAGTTTCGCATTGTAGCTCCTCAATGTCCGCGATAGGTATAGTAGCGGACGAATAGTCATGCGGCGCCGACGATGTTCATACAAACTAAATGGACGAATAGTTAGGTATAGTCCCATGCCCGCGTAGCCGAAGTCAATGTGAATGCGTGCGCGGCAGATGGCGGAGCTAAACGGCGCACCTGGACGTTGCGAAGGCCTGCCTAAGGTCACGGCCTCGGTTGGATGAGCCAGAGTATGCGCGGTCTGCAATGAGCAGCACGCGATAACTTAAATTAGGCAAGCCGCTGTTCAGCTAACGTCGTGTTGTCGACCGCTTAGCTCGACTGCCGCGACTGCGAACAAGTCGTAGCGTCCGCGCGAGACACCCCTAAGTTCGGGTGGACGGGTGGCGACGCCCAACCATCCTAACGCCGGTCTTAAATCTACGAAGGCCACCGATCGCCTGGTACGAATGCCACACCGAATTGGTCGGGTGTCTTGAGAATGCAGGTGACCTATGGGCCCTGGTTCCAGGTAGCTGAGCCGTCGCGACAAGTGGGACTTGTGCGGTCTTGGTCTGTGGGTCTACGAGTCACAACGCTGCCTTCCCTTGGGCTTGATCGGATTCGGTAGACGGCTTTGCTATCGCGAATGAAAAGTCCTCCTGAACGTGAACCTGACGGTGTCCAAGTCAGGGCGTGCTGACTCTGCTGGACCAAACCACACGCGTACTTAGCTGGCCGAGATTCTCAAACGAGTTTGTGAGCGTTGGTTTCCTAGACCGAATGTCTGGTAAATGGGCACCGCCAGACCTGGCGCGCGCACGAACATCTGGCCCCCGGCGAGGTACTTCTTGGGTTTGCGCACGTCCCCGCGTGGACGCTCACAACATTGAACACAGGTGCTATCCTCAGATTATGGGCATTGTTGGTTCTGCCGAAGACGGTTGTTTCGACCACATCTCCATCCCTCGATGGTTGGGGGGCGTCATCGCGCTGAAGGAACCCGCCGTGACGTTCATGCTGTGCGCGTGCTTGTTTGCCCCGGTCGGGTCTCTGTGCCCAGTCCTCGAACATCACGATGAACCGGTGGAGCAGGACCACACGCCGGTGTTGGTCATCGATCACGTGGTCGCCGTGGTTTCCGCCCCGCCCTTGAACGTGCCTTTCTTTGGCAACACCTTCGATGCCGCCGACGTCGCCATCCGCGCGCACTACACGCAGCGCGCGGCGTTCGTGCCGCAGATGACCAGCCTCACCGCACCGCCGCCAGTGCTCACCATCGAGAAGAAGTAGTCTTGGTGAAGCTTCAGCACTACGTGCCGCGCTCCTATCTGAAGCACTTTGGCTTCGGAGAAGAGAAGCACCCAAGAATCTGGTGCTACGACAAGCTTGAAAAGACGGCCTTCCCAACTAGCGTGAAGAACGTCGCTGCCGAGAAATACTTCTATCATCCGCCGTCGGAGCCTCAGCAGCCTATCGAGCACGTGCTTGGCCGCTTCGAAACGGTCTTCGGTATCGCGCGTCAGCGCCTGCTCGCCGCCTCGGACCCGATGTCGCTGTCCTTCGACGACAAAGTCGCGGTGGCCGTGTTCTTCGCCACACAGATGGTCCGCACCCGCGAGCACCGTCACATGATTGAAGACGTCATGAAGCAGACGCGGGAGTGGCTTCAAGCGACGGGGAAATTGACACCCGAACTCGACGAGTGGCTTGGGCCGGGTGACGCCGACCAAATGCGTCGACAACAGCTTCAGAATCTATCGAGGGGTTTGGTTTCGGAACTTACCGCGGCCGTCTTGCGACTGAAGTGGATGCTGCTGTTCAATGCCACGGGACAACCGTTCTGGACGTCGGATCATCCGGTCGCGCTCTATAACCCTGTCGATGCGGGGCTGTATGGGAATCTTGGCCTGGCGTGCAAGGGCATTCAGGTGTTCTTCCCTCTATCGCCGTCGCAGACCTTGGTGTTCTGCGACCCGGTGATGTATGCGGACCGGCCACCGCGCGGCGAAGTTGTGCCGGAGAATGTCATCTTCCAGAACAGTCTGGAGGTCTTGGCGTCGACGCGGTATCTGTTTGGTCCATCTAGCAACTTCGCGCAAGCTGAGGTCGTGCTGGCGGACCATCCGGACCTGGCAGACCCGCACCGGCCGCGCTCGCGCTTCGGTCATGGCACCGATGCCCTCATGAGCAAGGCCCGCCGCGCGCGAGAGCATCGGGCTGCCGAGTCGGCTGACTAGGCCCCTCATCGTGGTGACATCCATGATCAAAAGCGCAGAAGAGTTCAAGAGCGTCGTCAATACTCTCTGCCTAGACCTCGCTGGAGCGAATGACCACTTCGAGTTGTTCCGCAAACTAAATCGGGCACGTGAAGAGGAGTTCGAAAGGGCGTTAAGTCAGTCCCAGACATTTTGGTTCTTGACCTTACGCGCGCATTTGGAGACGGCCGTGTTTCGCCTGGGTCGCGCCTACGACCAGAATCCGAACAATCTCGGGCTAAAGGGCTTTCTTGAGATTGTCAAGGCGCCCCCTGATTTTCTGAAGCCAACTGAGTTCTATCGCCTTGACCCCGTGCGCCTAGAGAGCGAGAGGGAGTGGGTCTCAAGAGACACGAATAGGTTGGTCAGGCACCTGATGAAGTGGCGCCACAAAGTCTACGCTCATCGCGATGTTCAAGTAACGGTCAGCGGAGACTTGGCCCGCAGCTACCCAATCACATTCGATGAGGTTGGCGAACTGCTTCGTCGCGGCTTCGACATCGTGAATCATTACAACGGAGTCTTCCTCGGCGCTCATTTCAGCCGCCAAATCCTAGCCTTGGACGACTACTCCAAGCTCCTAAAGACTATCGAAGCCGACCTGGCCGCGCGAGAGGCCCGGCTCGAAGAGCTAAGACGAGCCGTTCTGGCGGAACAGGAAAACTCGCAGACGTGAGCAGTCCTGTCGATGATTGGGTTACGCCGCTCTCGGCAGTAGCACGCTTACAACTCGTCGACGACCCCCAACTCCTGCAACTGGCGCTCAGCACGCCTTGTCTGTGGCAGAATCGACCATCAACCTAAGCGCCTCCTATTCTTCCATCGCACCCGGACAGGCAGGCACGTTGCGGCGGAGGCAGGTATGACCAATTACGCGATTCTGCTGGGCCTGGGCATCGTTGCGTGCATGCCGTCCATCCACGCGCAAACGCATCCCGATTTCGCTGGGACCTGGGCACTCGTTCATCAGGACGATGTCCGTGGAGAACCACTCGGCGCGTTTGGCGAGATGTTCGTCGCCACGCAATCCTCGACAGACCTCACCGTTGACTGGCATTCGACCAGTCCGGCAGGGCGTGGCGCACCAGGGAAGTTGGCCTATCGAGCCGTTCACTCGACGTTTCCGTTCGACGGGACCGAGTCCAACATTACGACCATCAACTCGTCAGGTTCTGTCACTCGAATCATGGATACAGCCGGCTGGGATGATGGAAGACTTGTGATCAACACCACTTGGCAGGGGAATCTCCCAGCTCACGTTTCTCGGAAGCTGCGTCTGTCGGTCGGGCCGGAGGGGTTGCTGATCGCCGAGACGAGCACGCCGCCTGAGCAGGCGGGCGGACCATGGTCGACGGTCCAGAGTCGATACCGGCGACTCGATCGGCGCTAGCCGAGAGGCGAAGCAGCCCCGCCGCGCTGAGCTACGCCGCCGTAGGCAGTAGCACGGTTCGCTCTCGGCTGAAGGGAAGTCAAGCGGAGTGTCGTAGGGCAAATAGTCAGCGACGCGCTCTTACCCCACCCGGCCCGCGTCGATGGCACTGGCTTTGGTCTGTTAGACTCCCGCGGCCGTAGCCAAGGAGCCTGTAATGGTACTGTCCACTTTCACCGAGGCCCTTCAGTCCGTGCCGAACGGGACGACGCCCCACGTCCTGTTGGGAAACGGGTTCAGTCGTGCCTGCCGCGAGGACATCTTCAACTACGGAGCGTTGTTCGACCGCGCTGACTTCAACAGCTTGTCACCGCTCGTCCGCGATGCCTTTGGTATCCTCGGCACAACGGACTTCGAGGTAGTCATGCGAGCGCTCAAGTCGGCTGCGCGCTTGCTATCCATTTACGCGCCGGACCATCCTGAGATCGCAGCGCAGATCAGCAGAGACGCCACAGGGCTTCGAGAGATCCTCGTTCGAGCAATAGCTGAGAATCATCCTGATCGCCCTGGGGACATTGCTTCAGCACGGTACGCGTCCTGTCGTCGGTTCCTCGCGCACTTCAAGAACATCTACACCTTGAACTACGACCTCTTGCTGTACTGGGCGTTGATGAATGGCGAGCTGCCACCCCCGGTCGAATGTGACGATGGCTTTCGAACTCCGGAGACCGGGACTCAAGACTATGTAACCTGGGACTCAGATCGCCATTCCCAGAACGTCTACTACTTGCACGGCGCCCTGCACATCTTCGATGCAAGGACGGAGATTCAGAAGTACACGTGGGCCAACACTGGGATCCGACTGATCGATCAGATCCGCAGCGCGCTGACGAATAACCTGTACCCAATCTTCGTCGCAGAGGGAGCAAGCGACCAGAAGTTTGAACATATTCAGCACAGCGCGTTCCTGTCAAAGGCATATCGAAGCTTCCAAGCAATTGGCGGCACGCTGCTCGTCTACGGCCATGCAATGGCTCCAAGCGACCACCATGTGATCCGTTTGATAGGACGAGGCAGAAAGATTAAGCAACTTCTGGTCGGGATCTACGGCGATCCAGAGAGCGATAGCAATCGCCAAATCGTGTCCAGGGTCGATGAGCTACGGGCAATGCGGCCGTCGGCGAGGCCGCTTCAGGCGTCGTTCTTCGATGCCGACACCGCCCAAGTGTGGGGCTAGGCAGAACTTGCGACACACACGCGGCTCAGCTGATATCTCGGCGGGGTTCCGAATGGCGTCGCACCAGAAGTCGTCGCACGTCCGCCTGGCGGACGTGTAATCGCGCGGCTGAGCCGGCACGCCAAGTCGATGTTCCCAGGATCTGCGCCTAAAAGCGACGCCAACAGCTGGAATCTCTTCACGGACTGCAATGAACCTCGGCTCGTCAGACCGAGGTCCAAAGCGGGCCTTCTCCTCCATGGATAGACGCCGGTTGGTGACCCACGAAGGGTGCTGGCCGAGGCTCGCCTAGTGAATGCTCGGCACAACGATGTAGACCTGAGCGGTACTTGACGAATGGCTGCAGTGTGAAGAGGTTCGTCTTGCGCACACACTGGTGTGGCGCTGGACCCAACAATCGACAGCATGATCACAGCCACAGTCAGTCTCGCGAGGATCTCCCTAACATTCTTAACGTTCATGCACGGGCTGACAGCCTGCGCTGGTTCCGTCCCGGTACGACCGGGCGTGAATGGATGTCAGCCCCATCCAGTATGTCGTTCAGTGACCGCTGTTGAACGAATCCGCCATCTTCGCGAGCGCCTGATCGAGCGTGAAAGAGGCCGCCTTCTGTCGGGGCGGGTAGTCCTTGAACGTCGCCAGGAACGGCTGGACGACCGCTTGCGCCGCCATGATCATGTAGCCCTTGTCCATGTACCAGTCGAAATAGGTGTTCGACGTGATATCCGCGCGCTCGTACGGATCTGTCCGGAGATTGAACAGCTTGGGGCAGCGCAGAACGGTGAACGGATCCATCCAGAGTCGCAGCGTGCCCGGCGTCCGCTGCTCCATGAACACGACCTTCCAGTTCTTGAAACGCAGCGCGACCAGATTGCCGTCGTCGTCGAAATAGACGAGCCCCTCGCGCGGGCTCTTCACGCCTTGCTTCGTCAGGAAGTCGAGAAGATTGTAGCCGTCGATGTGTACCCTGAAGGTCTGGTCACCGGCTTTGTATCCCGTGAGCAGCTTGGTCGGGATATCAGCATCGCCACCCATCGCGCAGAACGTCGGCAGCCAGTCGTGGTGCTGCACGATGTCGTTCGTGACCACACCGGCCGGAACCTTGCCGGGCCAGCGCACCACGAGCGGGACGCGAAACGCGCCTTCCCAGTTCGTATCCTTCTCGCTGCGGAACGGCGTCATGCCGGCGTCCGGCCACGAGTTCATATGCGGCCCGTTGTCGGTGGAGTACATCACGAAGGTGTTATCGGCGATCTTGAGCTGGTCGAGATAATCGAGCACCTCACCAACGTTCTTGTCATGGTCGATCATCGTGTCGTGATAGAGCGACTGGCCTTCGCCGGCCTGACCGAGACTCCCCGGTTTGGTGTGTGTCCGCAGGTGCATGTGAGTAAAGTTCAGCCAGACGAAGAACGGCTTGGCGGCCGCGTTCTGACGCTTGATGAAATCCTTCGCCATCGCCGCGATTTCGTCGTCCACGGTTTCCATCCGTTTGCGCGTTAGTGGGCCGGTGTCCTCGATCTTTTGCTTACCGATGCGGCCCCAGCGCGGTTGTTCCGTCGGATCGTCCTTGTCCGTCGCCCAGCAATGCAGCACGCCGCGCGGCCCGAATTTCTCTTTGAAGCGCGGGTCCTTCGGATAGTCCTGATCCTCGGGATCTTCCTCGGCGTTGAGGTGATAGAGATTGCCGAAGAACTCGTCGAAGCCATGGACGGTCGGGAGATATTTGTTCATGTCACCGAGATGGTTCTTGCCAAATTGCCCTGTTGCATAACCAAGTGGCTTGAGCACTTCGGCAATCGTCGGATCTCCGGCTTGCAGGCCGACATCGGCGCCGGGCAGGCCGACCTTCGAGAGCCCCGTGCGGTAGACGCTCTGGCCGGTGATGAATGACGAACGGCCGGCGGTGCAGGACTGTTCGCCGTATGCATCGGTGAACATCATTCCCTCTTTGGCAAGGCGATCGATGTTCGGCGTCCTGTACCCCATGAGACCGTGGGTATAGCAGCTCAAGTTGGCGGTTCCAATGTCGTCGCCCCAGATCACGAGGATGTTCGGCTTGTCGGACTTGGCCATCGTTGTGCTCCTTGGCTTCGTTCTCGCTCGCGTTGCCTTCGATGCTGTCCCTGCTGGGCTCTTCGCAGATCTCGTGGCCGGGATCTTCTCTTGCGGTTTTCCACCTTTACGTTTGGCCATAGGCTCCTCAGTCCGATGGAGTGGTTGCGTCACGTAGCGACGCTCATTCCTGTCGTCTATCTCCTCTACAGAAACTCCCGGCACCCTGCAGTGAGGGCGGCCGGCGGTGCGAGCTCGCTGACAAGAGATCGCAAGCCGCCAAGCCAACACAGGCGGTAGCAGTCACGCGCGTCGACGAGGTATTCCCAATCGTCTTCCGACGTAGTCCTGACAGGTTGTGCCATAGTCGACAGACCAATCGTAAGAATCCTACCTCGATGCGACTAGGGACGCGAGGATCCCCGCGTGCGCCGCCCTTAGGACACCACGATCACCGCTGGCGGCGTCGCGGTTCTTGTAGATGTGCTTCCTGATCCGTTCCACCCGGCGAGCGACAGCCTCTACTGCGCGCTGCCCGGTGGCCAAGTTCTCGGCATTGTCGCAACGACATGATCCGATCCGCGACTCCTATCAGCGCGCGCCGCCCTCCTTCTGCGGTGTTTCGTCATCCGCTCGTCGGCCCAAATAGCTGTTCCCGACCCCGAGCAATCGCCTCCCGAAGCTCGCGCAGTTTCTTTGCGGTTCTCTTCGCCGCCTCGGCCCGCGCAAAGAGCTGGCCCACTGTCGGCGCAAGGATGCCGTCGGCACTGGACGCGACCGAGATTCTCATCAGGGTCTTCTCGGCGGCTTTGAGTGCCGACTCCGCCAGTAAGAGCAACTCTTCGGGCGTGCGCGCCGTGGTGGGGACAGGAGGGAGCTCCGACATGTCCGTCATTCTGCTCGGCGAGTCTGACGATGGCGGCGATCCCTACTCGCGCTGCGCACACGCGCGCGCGTCGGGACCGTCCTCCTAGCCCCGTCTGTGTCAACGCCGCGACCACGCCACATACGCACCGTCTGGGTCCGGTTATCCCGAGCGGCGTTCACGTCGGAGTTCGCGGAGCAATCCCTGTGATCCGTCGAGCTGGGTGTAGAAGATCGCTCGGGCCACATCGAGCAAGTCGCGGAGCCGCGGGTCCCGCACGGTGTATCGGACCGATGATCGCTCTTTGTGGGCCATGACGATGCCGTGGTTGCGGAGAATCGCGAGCTGCTGCGAGACGAAGGGTTGTTCGAGCGCCAGCGCGTCCTGCAGTTCCTGAACGGTCCGCCCACCGCGAACGAGGATCTCGAGGAGGCGGATCCGCGTGGGGTTTGAGAGGGCGCGGAAGAAGCGTGCCTTGAACACCTGGAGCTCGTTTCCGATGTTCGGCGGGGGGGTCAGTGCGGGGCGCGGTGTCGGCACTGGAGTAGCATATGCGAATATTGCTATAGTGCAAGATTTCGTGGTGCCGCTCCACTCGACCCACGTGCAGAGGCCTCGACGCCCGCCCGAGTTGGCGCACCCGCTGGCGGTACGTGCTCCACGCGGCAGCGAGTCAGTGTGGGGCGTGCAACCGAAATCATTGCGCACACCGTGGCGAGGGCCTCGAGGGATGAGGGAGGGACAGTGACCGCGATCCAGGAGGCTCAGAGCGAAACGAGGCCCGTGTTCGATCAACCGGCTCGCGTGACGCTCAGTCGTACTGACCGCGCGGACGTACAACAGCGTCAGATCTATGCGCGCCTTGACGACGGCCCGTCTCATACCTTGATCTTCGGTGACGCTATTACGTTGGAGATCCCGGCGGGTGATCACCGACTGCGGGCGAATAACACCCTGTTCTGGAAGCAGGTGGCGTTCTCCCTCGAGCCGGGCGACCAGATTGAGTTTGTCCTCATCAACAGAGCCGGACTTCTGGGCTTCGGGTTTCTGGCCCTGTTGGGGGTCGCCCCGCTCACGCTCTCGATCGAGCGTCGATAGCTCATCCTCCCGACGCGCGACAGCCCAATCGCGCCTGCCCTCGTCAGTGCCCGCTGTGAGATCGAACGCGGCACACTTGGCGCGGCGCGAACCCTCGTGGCTAGGCTCGAAGGTCGAACCAACTTGCCCAATCGCCGAGCGCGCGAACGGGCGCGGCGAAGGTGATCACGCTGACGTCAAGCAAGACCGGCTCATCTTGACTCAGTCCCCCATGCCAACAGCACAAGCTCTGCGGCCGTGCCCATTTCGAGTCGCGTTGGTCTTGCGGTCGCTTAGAGGACGGCCAGGTCTGTTCGATGCCGCGTGAGGGCCTCAGCGGGCAGAGGCCCTCACGGCTGCCCGGAATCGGGCCACCGCGGACTTCATCTTGACTGCAATACGACGTGGGTTGAGGTACGCCCATCGCCGATCGTGTTCGGTCCACGCGAATGCTGAGCGGTATCTTAGTGTGAGGGCGCGAGAGCCTGCGAGGCCGACGTCGTGCGAACGTATTCGGCGAGGCGCTTTCCGGCCGTCTCCAGTTCGTGCTCGTTGACAATGTTGTAGTGATCGAACACCCTGCGAGTCTTGTGCCCCGTCAACAACATTGCGACACGTTCTGGCACGCCGGCGCGGATCAGGTTATCCGAGCGTCAGGTAGCCAGAGATCCGTGTTCATGACCTGGAACGCGGAAATCAGCCGGTTTGTGGGCTGCCGCGTGCCACAGGCCGGCTAGCGGCTGATGACGCGGCCGTCGCGCATCACGAAGGTGACACGGGAAAGCACCTGTGTATCGCGGAGCGGATCGCCATTCACGGCGATGAGATCTGCCCGATAACCGGCTTTGATCTGGCCGATCTCGTCGGCCAGATGGAAGGCTTGCGCTGCATTGATCGTGGCGGCGCGTATGGCATCGAGCACAGGAATGCCGGCCGCGACCATCGCTGCGAACTCCTGCGCGTTCTGACCGTGCGGCAGCACACCTCCGTCAGTGCCGAACACGAGGCGGACCTTCTCACGGTGCGCCGTCGCGACGGCCCTTCGCAACCCCTCGGCAGCAGGCCCTGCGGTGTCGCCGACGAGCGACGCGAGCGTCGGGATCATGAACACGTTCTGGTCCCGCAATTGGACGGCGGTTGGTTGGTCGACGTACGCAGCGTGCGCGAGCCCATCCACACCCGCCCGGAGTGAAGCCTTCACGGCGCCGAGACTGATCGCGTGCGCGATGACCAGCCGGCCGGCTCGATGCGCTGCATCCACCGTCGCGGCCAGTGCCGCGTCCGAGACTTCGTAGGCATCAGGACGCTCGAAGGCATCGACCAGCCACGTCGAGACACAGACCTTGGTGACGTCGGCACCGGCCGCGATGTCCTCGCCCACCCTTGTGCGATACGCCTCCGGCCCGCCGGGAATGCCGAGGCCGCCGAACTCGCAGATGCTGCCCTGCTTCCCGACCCATCGTCCGGCGGCCAGCACGCGTGGTCCCTCGACGGTGCCGGCATTGATGCGGTCGCGAAGTCGCAGCACGAGGTCCGACGTCGCGCCGAGATCCACGACGGTCGTGAATCCGGCCCGCAGAATCGCCAGTGCATTGTCGACCGGGCGTCCGCCGCCGAGTTGGAGATGCACATGCGCGTCAACGAGTCCGGGGAGGAGCGTCGCGGCGCCGAGGTCGGTGACTGTTGCGTTCGCGCCCAGCTGAAACTCGCGTGGCGCGCCCAGCTTCATAATCTTGCCGCCGGCAATCTGCACGATCACCGGACCGTGCAGGTCACCTGTGACGGGATCCAGCCAGTGGGCGGCGCGCAGGAAAGTCTCCGCGGCTTGAGGATGTGTCGGAGACGCGGTGGCGAGGCCCAGCCAAGAGAGGACACCCAGAGCCACCGTCAGCGACGATCTTCCGCAGTACGCCGAAGGTCGGCTTATCTGTATGACACCGCGCAGCGCGGTATGACGTTCTCGAGTCGGGGACCGATCGGGCATCTGAGATCTCGTCGAAGATGTTCGGACCCTAGCGGCTGCGACCTCGGGCCGGGACGTTGTGCCGGACGCGATCGGCCACAAACGATACCTGGTAGTCCGCGCGCGACCAGACGATCTTCATCGGCACCATGATGCCGTCGACACGGCGAAAATCGCTGAAGTCGTAGCGTTCGGGGAGCAGACCCAGCGGCGTCGCGAGCTCATCCGATCGGCGCACGAGCAGCCCCGTCTGGGCATCAAAGTACAACGTGTGCACACCGCGCGCGCTCGTGCCCATGGCAGCGACCGTCGCACGGCCATTGACGTCGGCGCGTGACACGACGCGCAGATCGGGATAGGTCTTCGCAACGAGCGGCGGCCGAAGGAAGCTCATCGGGAGTTCGGCGTCGGCCTCGGGCGGATGTGACAGCTCGGTCGAGAGGCGAAACGTGGCAGGTTTCTCCTGATACAGCTCGAACGTCGCCGAGGCCGGCGCCACGCGGCCGCTGTTCCTCGTGATGGTGCCGCTGACCTGTTGATTCCACAGCGCGTCGAACGCCTCCGCACCAACCGCCTTCGCGAATCGTTCTAACACGGTCGACGCCTCTGGAAGCGGGACTTGGGGAACAGCTGGCGCCCGCGGCATCCAGCCCGCGTTCGCGAGATCGGGCACGGACGCCGGCACGACACGCCCGTGGTGGCAGGTTTCGCACGTGACCACCGTGCGCCCGCCGAACTCACGTTGATTGAGCGCAAGGGTCAGGCGAATCATGTCGCGCGCCTTGTCCTTCATGGGCTTCTCATCGCTCTCGTACACGTCGGTGTGGCACTGCAGACACGTCACCCCGAGCGCATTCGAGACGAACGCCATGGTCGGAATGACCATCGAGGCCGGGATGTCGGTGAGCACGCGAATGCTCTTGTATCGCGCCCCGGCAGTCTGCACCACAGCGTTCTGCAACTGCACTTGAATCGCGCTGCCCAGCAGCACGACGAGGGCGAGCACGGTCACCTTCATTTCCGGGTCTCCGGCCCGTGGAAGAGCGCGTCGCCGAGCCGCATGCGACGTCGGGCCTGCGTCACACGAGGGTTCATCGGGCCTCACTACCTAATCTTTTAGGTTGACGAGCGCCGACGATAGCACATAATCTCCTAGTTTCATAGGAGGACAACATGCCGCCGGGACCGACTCGCCCCACACGCCGGTTGACGCCGCTCGAGCTCGAGCTGATGCGGGTCCTCTGGCGCCGGGGCACCGCGACCGTGCAGGAGATTCAGCAGGGTCTGCCGCCGGACAAACCACTGGCGTACAACACCGTGCAGACCGTGCTCACGATCCTGCACCGCAAGAAGCACGTGCGGCGCCGACTCAAGGGCAAGGCCCACGTCTACGCGGCGATCAGCACACAGCAGCGGACGGCCACGCGCGCGCTGCGCGAGATCGTCGATACGTTGTTTGGCGGATCGCCTGGTGACCTGGTCATGACGCTGATGGGCACGCACCGTCTCACGCCGTCGGAAATGGAACGCGTTAAGCGTGTCCTGGAGGATGGATGAGCACGGCGGGTCCGGTTGAGGTCTTCGTTCTCCAGTACGTCCTGAATGCCGCCTGGCTGTCGACGCTTATCGGCGCGGGCACAGCGCTCGTGCTCGTCACGCTCCGCGGCACTCATCCCCGTCAGCGGTATCGACTCGCCGTCGCCGCACTCGTCCTGTGCGTGGTCGTTCCGGCCATCGCCTCGGCAGTCGCTACGGCACGGAGCTCGGCGCTGCGTGTCGTTGTCGACACGACGTCCCGGGCACCTCTTCAAGTGGAGGCCGGGCTACTCATTGTGCCAAAGACCGTCGCGAACCTGATCCTAATTGCGTACGTCACGACGGTAGTCGTGCGGCTACTGCGGCTGGGCTTCGCGGCCGCACAGGTCCGGGGGCTCCGCCAACGCGCGACGATCATTACGTCAGGGACGCTCGCCAATCGCGTCGCAGCACATTCGGCCGAGTGGCGTCTTGCCCCAGTCTCGGTTGCGTTGTCGGACGCGACTCAGATGCCGCTGCTCTGCGGCGCCCGCTCGCCGCTCATCATCCTGCCCGCGTCGATGGCGTCGGCCGACCCGCTCATCCTCGACGTCGTTCTCGCTCACGAACTGGCGCACGCAGCGCGGCGCGACGTGCGCGCGAACATCGCGCTCGAGCTCGCCGCTGTGCCGCTCGCCGGCCATCCGATCGCGATCTTCCTGAAACGCCTGGTGCGACAATCTCGCGAGCAGGCGTGCGACGACGCCGCGATCGAGCGATTGGGTGTCTCGCGACGCCACTATGCGGAACGGCTTGTGGAGGTCGCTCGCACCTGGGGAACTCCGATGGCTGATGCCGCAGTGATTGGCTTCGGCTCCCGCCGTTCGCTCGAGAATCGCGTGCGTGCCATTCTCACGAGGCCGCGCCGACAATCGGGTGGTTCCGTCCTGACCGCGGTCACGGCGATCGCAACGACGATTGCGATTGTGATTGCCGTACCGCGGTTTACGGTGACCGTCGGTGCGAATGGGTGGAAGGCGCTCGCCGGCGTCTGGCAGCTGGACGTCGCGCGAAGTCGCCCTGCGGGCATGCTCCCGCTCCGCGCGGCTCAACTGGAGATTCAGGTGCAGGAGCGTCAGATTGAGGTCAGCCAACGTCGAACGACCGCAGACGGCCGGCGGGAAAACGTCGCGTTCGTCGCACCCATCGATCGCACGGCGTTCAACATCACAATGCCCACCGGGCTGATCGTGGGCGCCCGCACCTATTGGAGCGGCACGCACCTGGTGACCGACGCCGCGGTCCCCGGCGGTGCGACCGAGCATTCCGAAGTCAGCGCCCGCGGGAACGAGTTGGTGATTGCGCTCGTGTCCCGAAGTCCTCGCGGAGAGATGATTACCGATCTCGTCTGGCGTCGGGTGATTGGACGCTGAGTCGCCGAGAAGCCGGCGCGCATCGATTTCACGTCTTGGTTCCTTGGAGGTGGAAATGAAACGGAGAGCAACCGTCCTTGGTGTCGCGATATCGCTGTGGGCGACCGCCGCGCTCGCGCAGAACCGTAACTTTGCGGGCAACTGGATCGTCGATTCCGAACGGTCGCCGGGGGGGATACAGGCGCGGTCTGGAGCAGTCGGGTACGAGCCTGGGGTCACACCGCCTCTGGCGATCGCGATGGATTCGACGACCATTACGGTCGGTAGCAGTACCTACAAGCTCAATGACACAGTCAAGTTCGAAGGAACGGCGGGTACCGCGACGGCAAAGACTTCGTGGAAAGGCGACAAGCTCGTCATTGAGCGGACCGATCCGGGAGGGCGTCCAGCGGTGACGACGACAACGTTCTATCTCGACGGAACGTCGCTCGTTCGCGAGCTGTCGTTTGTTGCACGTGATGGTGGCGAGCCGCGGGTAATCAAGACTTACTACAAGCGATCCTGAGCTCGGAGAGTCTCACAGCGGTCGAGAGCCTCAATTCGGTCGCGCTTGGGGTCAACGTTGACGAAAATGCCAAACATCTCGCCACGAACGTCCAAACGATGCGAAAGCAACTCGTTTTGACCCTGCGTTCGTCGGAATATAGCAATCGGCACAATGCGGGTTCACGCCTGAGGGATTCTGTCGCGCCATTGTTGCGGCGAAACGCGAGTCCAAGCCGCGCTGAGACGGCTACTAGCACGATGGATCTTCGGTCCGCTCGTGTCCGGCGATGCACGTACGAAGTCGCCCCGGGAGGCAGTGCTCGACGTAACCGTCACCGGCGCGTGGCAATGCACGCAGTGAAGGATGCAGCTTGATGCTTTCACGTTCGGGCTGTGTCGGCCGGCCGGGCCGGCATCCGCTCTGCGCCTATCAGCCCTCCAATAGCGGGCTGTCCGGAACGACACTGATAATGCGCCCGGGAAGCTCGGCGAGATTCATCGTGCTGCAATTCGGGCACGTCCACGGCTGCACGCGTCGGTAGGAGACGCCGGCCTGGTCCTGCCAAGGCCCGAGCCGCAGCCGGACGCGCCGGCCGCAGCGCGAGCAATAGAGCGACAGCTCATTGGGCGCCGTCGTCACGCGCGCATCCTACCTCCGAGATGTAAATGTGAGGCGGCCCCTGATACGCGACGGCCTGGTTCGTGGCGTACCGGCTGCGCCATGAGGTGGCTGCAAGCTCTGCCTTGGGCTGGCTGCCTCGGCCTTTCGGACCGAACTTCCGAACAGCGGATGTGATCTCGGCTGCCCAGTATCAGCGTAACTAACAGCGCCTCAAATGTTGAGGTCGTAGCGTTGCGAGCACTTCTTGTTCTCGCAGGTCCAGCCTGGCTTGTATTCCCACGTTGGGTACTGACCAGATCGCGCAATACTCTGAGCGGTTGCTCCGGAAACTCTTGTCCGATTGCTGAACGTCGAGGCCTGCCCACAATGTGGGCATGTCCGCTTCTCCCCTTCGCGAAGGCGGCCTTGGGTCATGTGTAATCGGATCTGAATATCGCACAGACGCCATAACCATTATCCATCCAGTCTCCCAGGACTAAGGCATCTAGCGGTGTCTGTTCTCGTGGACGGCGATTCCGAAAGACCGAGCCATCGGCGACACCAGCCGCCGATCGTCTGACCCTCGGCTGGTATGACCGAGGATCAGCTGATTGTCGTGCAGTTGACTGGGAATCAGCTTGCCCGCGAGACTAAACCAGCCGTGGAACCTCGCTCGCTACACTATCGAAGTTCCTTTGACCGCCAAGCGTGACATTGTGATCGCCCGGTGAGCTGATTGGTCAAGACCTCATTTGGTCGAGTCGGAAAACCACTCCGTTCCCCCGCCGTCTTGTTAAGCATTCCAGGCTCGGGATCCCGGCGGACTGCCCAAGGCGCACCATTCTCGCCGCCGCGCGTTCCAACTACAGTGAAGTCGGAGGGCGTGCCAGGCCCGACTGAGCGGCGAAACGCACAGGATCGCCTACGAGGAGCGTAGACGGCGCCTCAGCGAAGCAAAGCCGTCCGGCTAGGTGACTGGTGCACACCTGGGTTGCGACACACGGACATCCCTCGTTTGGGGCGATGAGCAGCTGACTCCCGATAATTCCGCCGAAATGCGGTTGCGGACGAGGGAATCGAACCCACACGGGCGGCGAACCCCGCAATGTTTTGAGTTCATGGCCGCCACTCGAAACATTGAGTGATTTCGCGAAATCCCCAGAGAAATCTGCGAGCCTGCTCGCACTGCGTTGGACAGCGTTGCACTGGATTTGACGTGGAGTGTTAAAGAACGGCTGAAGCTCGCCGTTGCGCTAAGGTCGTTCGGCCAGGGACCGACAACATTTACACCTGGCTGCGGGGCTCCGCGGCCCATCAGATAGACTTCACAGCGATGAGTCGAGTGGCCGTCAGGCCAAATCTCCTTCGGTGGGCCCGAGAGAGGTCGGGCCTCACCTTGGACGACCTGCGAGAGAAGTTCCCGAAACTCGAGGAATGGGAAGCCGAGAGCGAGAGCGCTCAGCCGACGCTACGCCAACTGGAGAACTTCGCCCGACGCACGCGCACGCCGCTTGGCTATCTGTTCCTCGACCAGCCGCCCGACGAGACGCTTCCCATCCCACAGTTTCGAACCGTGCAGACAGTGACTCAGTCCCGGCCCAGCCCAGATCTGATCGAAACCATCCAGATGATGCAGCGCCGTCAGGCGTGGCTCCGAGAGAACTTGATCAGCGAGCACGAGGATCGAGTCCCGTTTGTTGGAACGGCCGCATTGACCGATCCGCCGCAAAGCGTCGCTGCACGGATCCGGTACGCCTTGGGACTGGCGACGGGTTGGGCGCGTGCGAAAGGGACCTGGGAAAAGGCGCTGCGGGCGCTTCGGGAGGCGATAGACGGCGTTGGCGTCATCGTGTCAGCGAACGGCGTGGTGGGTAACAACAATCACCGGAAGCTAGATGTAGAAGAATTCCGCGGTTTCGTTCTCGTGGATGAATACGCGCCGCTGGTATTTGTCAACGCCTCTGACTCGAAGGGCGCCCAGATGTTCACGCTCGCACATGAGCTGGCGCATCTGTGGTTCGGTGAGAGCGCAGTCTTCGATCTTCAGAGGCTCCAGCCTGCGCCGGAACAGATTGAGCGGGTCTGCAACGCGGTGGCGGCCGAATTCCTGGTGCCACAAGCTGAGTTGCGCGCCGAGTGGGATGCGGTCCGATCAGACCAAGAGAGGTTCGACAAGCTAGCGCGAATTTTCAAGGTCAGCTCAATCGTGGCAGCAAGACGCGCCCTCGATCTCGAGTTGATCACGCAGGATGCCTTCTTTGCGTTCTATCGGGACTATCAGGCGGCCGAACACGAGGCTCATTCGTCGGACGAGGGCGGCAACTTCTACGCCACGCAAAATGTCCGTCTTGGTCGCCGCTTCTCCGTCGCGATCGTGAACGCGGCGCGAGAGGGCCGAGTGACTTACCGTGAGGCCTATGAACTGACGGGCTTGTGGGGACAGACGTTTGACAAATATGCCAGCAAACTCGAAATCGGCGGACAGGAATAGGGGACATGGCTCAGCAAACCCTCTATGTCCTCGACTCGAATATCTTCATTGAGGCCAAGAAACGCTACTACCGGTTTCAAGTCTGCCCAGGTTTTTGGGATGCTCTCCTGTGGCAGCACTCGCAGGGCGCGATCGTTAGCATCGATCGGGTGAAGGCGGAGATTGAACACCACCAGGACGATTTGAAGGACTGGACCTGCAACACGATGCCCGGCGGGTGCTTCAAGGCGACGAATGATGAAGCCGTAACGACGGCCTACGGAGATGCAATTAAATGGGTGATGGGGAACCCCCAGTTCACGCCGGAGGCTCGGGCACTCTTTTCGCAAGAGACCGTAGCAGACGCGTGGGTTATCGCCTACGCGAAGGCACACGGCGCGACAGTGGTAACTGAAGAGAAACTGGATCTTCAAACTAGAAAACGGGTGAAGATTCCGAACGTCTGTCAGGCACTCGGCGTTCCATACATGGACACGTTCGACATGCTGAGCGCGCTGTCGACGCGGTTTTCCTGGCAGCAGCCTTAGGCAGGTACTGAATGCGAATCGAGACCTGCTCGAAATGCGAGAGACCGTTCGGCGTCACTTCGACGGGCAATTACCCGCTGCGAGATCCAGAGCAGATCATCTGCCCGCATTGCGGGATCCTGTGGGGCACCGACCTCATTAGGGGCGACTTTTACACGCGAGCGCTCACGCCGGAGGAGGAGCGGGCCTTCTTTGCCAAGAAGAAGTCGCCATAGCTCCTTCACCTGCGGTTCGACGACTGCTGCTTCCATTCCGCATCCCGAGCATCGAGACCGGTCCTGAGCAGCATCAGTAGGTCCTCGGCATCGCCGTGACCGTCGATCCCGAAGTCGTAGGCACTCGGAGTGCCATCGCAGTAGTGCCTCTCAACCGTGATGAGCAGTGCGGCAATCGACAAGAGTGCGTCGCTGACACTCTGCCTACTGGCCGCTGCGAGCGGCTTGGCGCGCTCCAGGGCGAGATCGAGATTTCGGTGGGCGATGTGCCGATCTCGCCAATCCCGCACGAAGCCGATATTACTGCCCACAAGATCCAACGCAGCCTCGATGCCTGGCACATCCTTCGCCAGGTCGGAGAGACGGCGCACCGTCAGCGTCTCGTGTCCGGCGATCCGTGGCCTATCCGTCAATCGCGCCAAGTGCAGGAGCACATCTTCCCAAAGCACGTCTTGGAGTCCACCGAAGAAAGACGCGGCCGCCTCGTTGAGTAGGTTCACGCGATCCTCGCTCATACCAAATAGCGTGACGAACGTTCGCCACCTCGAATGGACGTGGGCGCACTCGTTCAAGAGTTCATAGAAGACCAGGCCAAGATGATCACCCATCGCAGCGACGTAGCGTAGCTGGACTTCCTCTGGTGTGTAATCGCGAGACATAGCCTGGATTCTACGATCTACGTCGTTGGGCCCCGGAAACACGATTGGCTCGCGGCCGGCTCGGAGTGTGCGTGTCAGGCGGTTCATCCGGCATATGTGTTTCTAGCGGCCTGTGTCCCTTGCGCTCGGCCTCCGCCTTAGCCCTCTGCTCGTCATTCCACGCGTCTATCGGATACCTCGCCCAGCTACAATGATCCCATGAGGATCGCTCTGATCGGAACGCTCATCCTCGTCGTGAGCATGGCGCAGGTCCAGGAGCGCGCTGACGGGGCCAACGCCACGCTCACTGCCGTGCCAGGCGTCAAGGTTGGCCATTACACACTGTCGGGACGTCCTACAGGATGCACAGTGGTGCTTGTCGAAGCGGGCGCGACAGCCGGCGTGGATGTCCGAGGGGCTGCGCCGGCCACGCGCGATACTGACCTGTTGAATCCAACAAAGATGGTCCAACAGGTCTTCGGTGTCGCCCTCTCTGGTGGAAGCCTCTTCGGGCTCGCGTCTAATGATGGTGTGTTGCAGTACCTCGAGGAAAAGGGCGTCGGGATCACGTACGGGTCGCGACACATTCCGATAGCGCCCGGCGCCTCAATCTTTGATCTTGGGGTTGGTGACTCCACCATCAGGCCGAATGCCGATTGCGGCTATCGAGCGGCGCAGGCGGCAACAACCGCGCCGGTCACGGAGGGTAGCGTCGGCGCTGGAGCCGGCGCCACGCTCGGCAAATTCGGCGGAATGGCGCGTTCTGTGAAGGGCGGCGTCGGCAGCGCGGCCATCGCGCTTCCAGATGGCACGATTGTCGCGGCTCTCATTGTGGCCAACCCCCTCGGAGACATCATCGATCCGGCGACCGGACGCATAGTCGCCGGTGTCCGAAACGCCGATGGCAGAGGGTTCGCTGACGCACGCGTGTTGATTCGTTCCGGGATGCGCCCAACTGGCAGCGCCAGCAATTCGACGATCGGAGTTGTCGCGACAAACGCCAAGTTGACGAAAGCTCAAGCATCGTACATCGCGCAACTGTCGGATGACGGTTACGCGCGAACGATCTTTCCGATTCACACGATGGTCGACGGCGATGCCATCTTTGTGCTTGCCACCGGAGATCGTGGCGGCGAAGTCGATCTGATTTCCCTCGGTGCTCTCGCTTCAGAGGTGGTTTCCCTGGCAGTGATCCGGGCCGCAACTCAGGCGACGAGCATCCCCGGATTCCCCGCTCTGCGAGACCTGAAGTAGCCCCGGTGCAGCGGCGTGGCTACGCGATCTTGGCTCTCTCGGCCGCAGCGAGCGCAAGATCGGACCCCGCCGCGGTCGGCTGCTCGACTGCTGCAACCGCACTCATGGCCATGGGTCCGGTCTACCCATTTGCTTCACTCCCGCAAATCGCCGGGTAACTCGCTACCCGTAGCACTAGATCGGCCCGGATTCATGGGCGACATCGCGGGTTGCTAACCGCTTCCTTTGGCGAGATCCGCTGAGCGACGGGTAGTTGATACCCCGCGCGGTCAACATGGCCGGGCCCGGGATGGCTCAGACCGAGCGAAACAGCCTGTTTCAGCCCATTTTCTTTCTTGCACGATACGACATGCCAGCGCCGTGCCGCACAGCATCTTGGCGCGCGCCTTGCGATGACTGTCCGCGCATCGAGAAGTCTCTCCGGAAAAAGGCCGGCGCGCCCCCAGCCGCCCAGGACTCCATGAGACCACCGCTATGGGGCATGAGCACGCGCTGTTGACTGGGCTCCCGCCAGAGGTTGTGCAACGACTGGAACTCCGACTCGAGCGCGTTCCCCTCGTGCCGGGGCAAGCCCTCCAGGCAGTCGGCGAGCCGGCACGCCACACCTACTTCGTCACCGCCGGCCTCGCCTCGCTGTTTGCGCTGACGGTCGACGGCGCAACGCTGGAGCTGGCGGCGATCGCTCGCAACGGCGTGATCGGGCTGCCCATGATCTTGCTGCGCGGCGCGACGCCGTGTCAGGCGGTCGTACAGATTGCCGGCACCGCCTTCCGCATTCCCGTCAGTATCCTGAGCCAAACGCTTCACGAGAGCCCCGCCTTGGCCGACGCGTGCCTCCGCTATGCGGACTCCTTGCTCAACGACTTCGCGCAATCGGCCGTCTGTCATCACTTTCACCCGCTCTCGGAGCGCCTCTGCCGGTGGCTGCTGAACGCGAGTGATCGCGTGCAGTCCGACACCTTGTCGTTGACGCACGACATGCTGGCGCACGTCCTCGGCGTGGCGCGCCCGGCAGTGAGTGCCGCCGCCCGGGAACTCCAGAAAGCCGAGGCCATTCGTTGTCATTGGCGTTTCATCACGCTGCTCAATCGCCGCCGCCTCGAGGTCTCCGCGTGCTCCTGCTATGCCGCGTCACGCGAGACCTTCGCCTTGACGCCGCCGTCGGCGTCTCCTTCGCGCGCATCTACCGGCCGCCGATGAATTGTCTGGTTCTGTACATTGTACGAAACCAGACCGATCTTCGACTCCGCACTCTCTATCCTCAGTTTCAGGCTCGCTGGTCGCGCAACGACATCCCGCGGAGGCTCTCATGACGATTTCACCGGTCCGTGTTCGTTGGTCAGTCGTTCGGGTCGCTCGCCGATTACTGACGGCCCTCATCGTGGTCCTGGCGGCCTCGACCCAGGCCTTCGCCCAGTCGCCGTGGGAACGCGCGGCGACCAATTTGGAGGCGACGTTCACCGGACCGCTCGCGAGGTCTCTCGCGCTGGTGGCGATTGTGATCGGGGGGTTGATGTTCATGTTTGGCGAGGGCGGCGCGAAGCGGCAGATCAGCGGCATCGTCTTCGGGGGCGGGTTGGCGCTCTTCGCGGCGCAGTTCCTCGCGTGGCTCTTCTGATTCGGGCCAGAGACGTGACGACCCCGAATCTTCCGGACGCCCGACCAGTGCACCGATCGCTCCATCGGCCCCTGACCGTCTGCGGCGTGGATCGCCGCCTCTTTTTTCTGGCCTTGCTCGTCGGCGTCGCGACCTTCAATTTGTTCTATAGCTTCCCCGCCGGATGTATCTCGTTCGCGGCGCTGTACCTCCTCTCGTACTGGGCCACGTCTCGCGATCCCCAGATGCTCCAGATCCTGCTGCGCTCTGGTGACGCGCGCGGGCGGTACGATGCGTCGAAATCTGACGGTGCCGATCGCCGATCGGGCGGTGTCGCATGGTGAACATTCGGCGCATCCTGCGCGACTACCACGCCGCCGGCAGCCTGAGTAGCCAGCTCGCGCTCTCGGGTTTCATCGACGACGCCACCTTCCTCACGAAGACCGGCGCGCTTGGCGTCGTCTTCCGCCTCGAGGGCATCGATTACGAATGTCTCGACCATGCCGATCGCCAGGCGGTCGCCCATCGGTTTGAACAGGCGCTGCGGCAACTCGATGAGTCGTTTCGCGTCTACCAGTACCTGATGAAGTCGCCGGCGCGGCCCCTTGTCTCCGCCGCACACCCGGACCCGGTCGTCAACGGTGCCCTGCAGCGACGCGTCGCCCAATTCGCCGCGAAGGCCGATGCGCTCTTTGAACTCGAGCTGTATCTTGTCGTGCTCTATGAAGGCTGGCGGCCGCGTGTCAAGACCACCGATTGGTTCAAGGCCTTCCGCGGCGTGCCGGTCACAGCCGCGGGTCGAGCCTTCTCGACGCAGACCGCCGCGGACGCCCTCGCTCGGGACATCGATCGGGCCGCGATTCACCTGCGTCAGAAGGCGGACGCCTTCGCCATCCACTTGGCTGACACCGTCAAGCCGACGCTGCTCGCGAAGGCCGACGCGTTCCGCTTCCTCCGTCGGCTGGTCAACTACGCGCCGCACAAGCTGTCGGCCGAGCTCAAGTACGACACGCATCTGGATTTCTTTGTCGCGGATTCCGGGGTCGATTGTCACCGCGATCACCTGGAGGTCGATGACTATCGCGTCAAGGTGATGACGATGAAGGAGGCGCCGGCCAAGACGTTCGCGCACATCCTTCAAGACCTGTACGTGGTCCCGAGCCCGATCATCGCGTGCCTGGAATGGCAGCGGATCGCGAATGCCCGGATGCGGCGCGAGCTGCACCGGCGCCGGCGCCACTTCTTCAACAGGAAAGTCTCGCTCGTCAACTATCTCAGCACGCAGACCAAGCCCGAAGAGATGCTGGTCGACGATTCGGCAACGGCCACCGTCAACGAGCTGGGGCAGGGCCTGACTGACATGGAGGTGCATGGCCATTTCTTCGGCGCCTGTTCATTGACGTTCGTCGCGATCGACCGCGACGCGCGGCGCCTCGACCAGACGGTCGCGGCGTGTGTCAAGGTCTTTGCCGGGCACGACGGAGCACTCTATGAGGAGAGTTACAACCTCTTGAATGCCTGGCTCGCGGTCGTGCCCGGCAATGCGGCACACAACCTTCGCCGTCTCACGCTCCTTAACACGAACGTCGCCGACCTGAGCTTCCTCTTCACCCTCGATACAGGCGAGCGGACCAGCGCACACCTCGGCGGCCGCGAGTGTTTGGCGGTCTTCGAGACGGAGCACCACACGCCGTACTTCTGGAATCTGCATCACGACGACGTCGGCCACGTGTTGGTCCAGGGCGCGACCGGGTCAGGCAAGTCTTTTCTGGTGAACTTCCTGCTCACGCATGCTCAGAAGTACGACCCGGTCACGGTGATTTTCGACATCGGCGGGAGTTACGACAAGCTGACGACGCTCCTCGGCGGCAGCGTGTGGAAGATGGGTCTGGCGCACCGCGCGTTCACGATCAACCCATTCTGCCTCGAGCCCACCCCAGACCATCTCCACTTTCTGTTCTCGTTCGTCCGGGTGTTGCTGGAATCCAGCGGCCAGTACCGTTGCACCCTGACCGACGACCGGGACCTTTATGAAGCGATTGAGAATCTCTATGCGCTCGACCCTCCTCAGCGTCGATTGATCACGCTGGTCAACCTGCTGCCGCGTCCCCTTGGCCAGCACCTGCACCGCTGGGTGCAGGGCGGGCCCTACGCGGACCTCTTCGACAACATCGACGACACTCTGACGTTCCAGCGAGTGCAGTGCTTTGACTTCGAAGGTCTCGAGCAGTTCCCGCTCGTGCTGGAACCCCTGCTGTTCTACGTCCTGCATCGCGCGAATGCGTCGATCCAGGAGCGGCAAGCGGCCGGGGACCTCAAGCTCTTCGTGCTCGATGAAGCCTGGCGGTTTGTGCGCAACGCGACCGTCGCCGCGTACATCACCGGCGCCCTGAAGACGTGGCGGAGGCGCAATGCCGCGATGATCCTGGCCACGCAAAGCAGCGAGGACTTCGCGAGAAGCGACCTGCTCCGCACCGTCATCGAGAGCTGCCCGACAAAGTTCTTCCTGGCGAATCCGGGGCTGGACGTGACGCGCGCCCGCGAGCTCTTCCATCTGAATCGCACAGAAGGCGCTTTGATTCGGCGACTGATTCCCCGGCAGCAGGCCCTCCTGAAGCGGCCGAACGTTGCCAAGGTGGTGAACCTGCACGTCGATCCGGAGTCGTACTGGATCTACACCGACACCCCGCCAGACAACGCGCGTCTGGATGTGGCCACGGCCGGCGCCGGGCTCGCGGAGGCCATCACCCGACTGGGCGCTGAGTAGACGAGGAGCCCGCTATGCGACATCTCGTGATTGTTCTGATCGTGGCCGTTACGCTGCTGCCGGCCTCCGTGCGCGCGCAAGGGACGCGCTCGGTGACGTACACCAGCCGCACTGTCGTGTCCGTGATCACCAAGCTGCGCTTCACAACCCTGATCATCCTGCCGGACACCGAACAGATTCTCGACTTCGTCTGCGGCGATCGAGACTTCTGGGTGATCTCCGGCACACAGAATCTGGCCTACGTGAAGCCCGCGAAGGCTGGCGCGGCCACGAACTTGAATCTCGTGACCGCCAGCGGGCACGTCTACTCGTTCCTGTTGACGGAGGGGAACGCGGATCCGGATCTCAAGTTGTACGTCGAGCCGGACGAGAGTGTGACAGCCGGGGCGAGCGAGGCGCCGCGATTCTACACGCTGGCGCAGGTCGAGGAATTCAAACGCGCGGCTGACGAAGCGCGTCGGGAGGCGACCGCGGCCAAGGACGGGGCCACGAAGTCCATTGAGGACGCCGTCCGGGCATTTCGCGCGGCCTATCCGACCATGCTCGAGTTCCCGTACGTCCTGAAAGGGAATGGCAAGCCGTTCAACGTCGTCGCCATCTACCACGACGATCGCTTCACCTACATCAAAGCGGACGCCACCGAGTTGCCGTCCTTGTACGAAGTGCTTGATGACGCCCCAAACCTCGTCACCTTCCAGGTCGAGCATGGCGTCTACGTCGTGCCCAAAGTGCTCGATCACGGGTACCTCGCGATCGGCAACAAGAAGCTCATCTTCGAGCGCGTGAAGTAGGAGCGAGGCATGGCGACCGAACCGAACGAACCCGCTGGCGCTCGCGGCCCGGTGCGCGATCGTCGCGACCCGCCTCGCGGGGTGCTGCCACGTCAAGTGCAGGTATGGCTTATGGCGGGTCTTGCGGCCGTGATCGTGGTCATCATCCTGGTCGCCGGCCACGCACAGCCTGTGCCTCGGCCGTCTGGCTCCTCGCGCACAGAGCAGACGACGCTGCCCGATGCCGACCGCATTCGGGCCTATCAACAGCAGCTCGCCGCGGACGAGGCTCGGCTCCGTCAAGTGCAGAGCGAGGTGGCGGCGAGCACCACCGCGCGTCCCGCCGGTCCCCGGCGCGCGTCGCCGCCAGAACCGGCCGACCCGGCCCGACAGGACGCGCGTCGGCGCGAGGAGCAGAGCCTGTTTGCCGATAACGTCGCCCTCAGCCGCCGCCTGACGAGCCAGCAGCCGTCCGTGCAGAGCGCAGCTCCAGGTGCTCGCTCACCGGAAGGGGAGTTTCGCGCACATGAGCCGACGCCCCAACCCGCCGCGCAGGCGACGACAGGGCCGGAACCGACTAGAGCGCCGCTCGAGACCGCGGCGTCGTCGACTCCGACGCGCATCGAGAATCCCGCGCCTGGCCGGCGTCTTCGTCTGCTCGAAGGCACAGTCATCGAGACCGTGTTGCTCAATCGACTCGATGGAACCTTCACCGGGCCGGTGAGTTGCCTGGTGACGACGCCGGTCTATTCGCCGGACCGACAGTCGGTCCTCGTCCCGGCCGGTGCGCGGGTGCTTGGCGCCGCCGCGCCGGTGCAGGCGTGGGGCGACACGCGCCTCGCCGTCACCTTCCATCGCCTGGTGATGCCGGACGGGCACACGTACAGCCTGGATCTCTTCAAGGGCCTGAATCAGATCGGGGCCACGGGTCTTAAGGACGAGGTCAACCGCCACTACTGGCAGGTCTTCGGGGCCTCGCTGGCGATTGGCGCGCTGTCAGGCTTGGCCCAGTACAACACCCACGGGTTCGCCGCGGACTCGTTCGGCGATACGTACCGCCAAGCGGCCGGGGCCAGCCTGGCCTCGTCGAGCGCGCGGGTCCTCGATCGGTATCTGAACGTGCTGCCCACGGTCACGATCCGTGAGGGTTTCCGCATCAAGGTGTACCTGACCAACGATCTCGACTTGCCGGCCTACGACGTGGCCGGGAACGGAGGCTTCCGATGACCCGCCGCCTCACTCGTCTTCTCGCCGTTACCGCGCTCTTGGCCGCGTGGGCGCCGCCCGCCCGAGCGCAGTTCGTCGTCTTCGATCCGAGCAACTATGCCGAGGCCATCCTGCAGGTCCAACAGTTGATCCGGCAGTACCTGTTCTTGATCGAGCAGGCGCAACGGGTGCCGGTGGACATCGCCACGCGCTATCACGCGCACTCGCTCGATTGGACCTACCACGATCTCTCCAACGGCGCCTTGTATGCGCAACAGATCCTCAGGGCGCTGAATGAAGGCGACCTGAGCGGCGCCGCGTACCGGCAGGTGACCGATCCGTTGGACACGCCGACAGACATCATCGGCTATCTCCCACCGAGTCTGCTGCGTCGCCTCACGGACAGCTATGCCGCGATCGAAGTCCAAGACAGCATGACGCGGCTCGCCGTCGATCAGACCGGGACCGCGCGCACGGACGGCCCATTCACGCTGCAGGCCGTGCGGAACGTCGAGCACGACATTGCGAACACGGGTGATGCGTTTCATTCCCAAACAGCGCTTCTCGAGAAGATCAACGCGGCCTTTGCCATCGACTTGCGGCTCGACGAGCAAACGAACCAGTTCCAGTTGACGACGCTCGAGCAGATCCTCGTCGACAACACGCGGAAGCGTGACGCCGAGGCCCAGCTCATGAACGCCACGATCTATCAGTGGCGGTTCGGATCAACGTATGGGCAAGACCTGTTCCGCAACACGGCCGCCCACGTGGATGGCTGGCGTCCGTTCTGAGGTCAGCTCATGCCTCCGACGCCCTACGACCCGATTGGCACGGTCCAGCAGGCCATCACGAGCCTCCTGGCGACGCAGCTGCCGCAGTTCTTGGGCATCGGGAACCGGATGTTCATGTCCTTCGCCACGATCCTTCTCGTCTGGCAGGGCCTTCGGATGATGCTCGCCTGGCGCGAGTCGGGCGAGCACATGTTCAGCTTCGCGAAGCTGCTGCTCATGGTCGCGTTTGGCGAGGGCATGATCGTGTACTACGCGTCGCCGATTCCTGGATTTGGCGAGTCCTTTTCGAGCCTCATCACCAACGAGGCATTGACGCTGGCGCGGTTGATCAGTGGCCAGTCGATCCAGGACGCGCAGCAGAGCCTCAACACCCTCTGGAACTCGCTGGAGCAACCGGACGCCTGGTCAATCCTGGCCAACCTCCTGTACTGGCTGATGCTGATCGTCATTGGCCTCGCCCAGTTCGCGCTGATGTTCGTCGTGTCGTTCAGCATGATCGCGAGCGCCGTCTGCGG
Source organism: Vicinamibacterales bacterium (assembly GCA_035279905.1). GTDB lineage: Bacteria > Acidobacteriota > Vicinamibacteria > Vicinamibacterales > SCN-69-37 > DATEGZ01. The sequence continues at coordinate 3,477 of DATEGZ010000043.1, read as the reverse complement.
GCTCGTCGGGCCGATCTTCGTCCCGTTCTTCATCGTGCCGACGCTCGAATGGCTCTTCTGGGGCTGGCTGAAGGCGTTCATTCAGTACTCATTCATGATCGTCATCGCCAACGCCTTCATCTTCGTCTTCGAGAAGTTCCTCAGCCGGTACCTGCAGACGCTCCCACCCGGCCTGAGGTTCGAAGATCAGCTCTTGTACGGAGTCCACGCTGTGATGATACTGGGGACATTCACCGTGGGTGTCCTGCTCGTACCGTCGCTCACCAGCTCGATCTTTTCGGGCCGGTCGGGCGAGTCTGTGTTGCCGACGCGAATTGGATTGTAGGGGAAGGAGTGAGCCATGAAAGTCTTTCCGTCAGAGCGCGAACGGCAGGCCTCGGACACCCGGACCGTGTCGTGGTTCTTTCTCGTGATGTTTGTTCTCGTGATCGCCTACGGCCTCGCTGTGGCAGCCCACTACATGCTTGGCTGGTGGTGAGAGTGACGGCCCGCCATGCCCGAGACCGCGTCGTACCGACTGCCGCCGATCGAGGACGCGAAGCGCCAATACGTCGAGCTGTTTGGCTCGGCGTTGGTGCTCAACACGTATCTCAAGATTGCCCTCCTGTGCGTGTCGCTCGTCGCGCTCGGGCTGCTGGTGCTCAACTTCCGGACCGTCAAGAAGTACGAGCAGCTCAAACCTCTCGTCATCCGAATTGACGACGTCGGCCGCGCCCAGGCGGTCCAGTACGACGACCTGACCTACAGGCCAGAAGGGCAGGCCCCGGAGCTCAAGTACTTCCTGACGCAGTTCATCACGAAGCACTTCGCTCGAATCCGCAGCACCGTCAAGCAGCAGTACGCCGAGTCGTTGTTCTTCCTCGATGCGGGGCTAGCGGATGCGACCATCGCCCAGCATCAGCGCGACCACGCCATCGAGGACTTTCTGTCCGGGACCGACGATGAGGTGGAGATCGTCGTGAAGAACGTGACACTCGACGACCTGAAAGCGGCGCCCTACAAAGCCTCCGTGGACTTCGAGAAGGTCTATTACGGGCTTGGCAATCGCCAGGAGAGGAAGCGCGAGACGTTCGTCGCGCAGTTCACGTTTGTGCTGCGCGACCAGATTCCGAACGCGATGGTGCTCGTCAATCCGCTCGGCCTGACGATCACGTACTTTCGCGTCGATCAGGCCTTCCGATGATCGCGAACAGCGCCTTCCTCGCCGCGATGGTCGTCGTCCTGCTGCTGTTCTGGGTGATGGGGCAACTCGAGTTCTTGGCGCCTTACAAGCACGCCATCCTGCCACGCTATCTGTGGGTCGTCGTCGGCAGCGTCGTCATCCTGTTCTTGAACTTGTTCGCGCTCTTCTACACGGCGACGCGGCGCCTGTTTCTGAAAGAGACCGGTCGCAAGCTCGCGCATGTGGAGCGCCAGCTCCAGACGCCGGATACCGTCGTACGCGACCTGTCCGAGCGGCTCGCCCGCGAGGAGTAGGAAGTGGCTCGCGACGGCCGCAGCGACGCACGCACAGAGGTTCGCGAGCTGGCATCACGCGTCCCCGAGGACCGCGAGCGCACCGCTCGGCGGCCTGGAGTCCCGATGGATCGCCTGACACTACCGCGGGGACCGGAGCGTGAGCCCGTCCGCGCTCGTGGGCACGTCTATCGCCTCCGCGAGTCCGAAGCCCGCATCCTCGCGACGGTCGGTACCTTCCGTGTCGTCCGCGCCGACGATCTGCAGGCCATGCGATCGTCGCGCGACGCCTGGACCGGCGACGTCCGGTCGCTGGCCGACCAGGGGCTCGTGCAGGCCCGAACGGTGGAGGTGAATCGCCAGTCCACGGCCGTCGTCGTGCTAACGCGCGCGGGCAAGGACATCCTCGATGCGCATCGGAGCGCCAGCGCGGATCGATCGCAGACCTTTCACGTGGGCCTCGTCAAGCCGCGCGAACTGGCCCACGACTCGCAGTTGTATCGGCTGTACCAGGCCGAGGCGGATCGGATCGAAACTGACGGCGGGCGCGTGTCGCGCGTCGTCCTCGACTACGAGTTGAAGCGCGTCTACCAGACCTTCCTGAACCGTCCAGACCGCCCAGACGACGCGGATCGTGCCGACGATCTCGAGGCGTTCGCGGCCGCGTCCGGCCTGCCGATCATCGACGGCCACCTCGAACTCCCAGACCTGCGGATTGAGTACGAAACCGCCGACGGGCGCGTCGAATACCGCGACGTGGAGCTCGTCACCGAGCACTATTCGCGCGGGCAACTCGCCGGCAAGGCGGCTGCCGGCTTCGCCCTCTATCGCGCCGCCGGCGCCGGCGGCGGACGCGGATCGTCGGCGCGGACGGGCGGCACCCCGTTCGATCCGCATTACCTGGAGCGGCTGTGATGACGTTTGAGGATCGCGTCCGCGCGCTCGAACCCCTGGGCTTCACGCCGCGACAGACGCGCTTCATTGCGACCGTGGCGCTGCACAGCGGCTACTGCTTGCGCCGGCAGTACGGGGCCTTTGCGGGCGTGCGGTACGGGAAGAACGTCTGCGACTTCCTCGAGACGCTCGTGGAGCGACGGCTCGCAGACCGGTTTACGCAACGGCCGGATCGAGGCCTCATCTATCACCTGCAGGCGCGGGCCATCTATCGTGCGTTGGGGCAGGACGAGAACCGGAATCGGCGCGACGCGAGTGCGGCGCTCATCGCCCGCAAGATCATGGTGCTCGACTACGTGCTCGGGCATCCAGAGCTCGACTGGCTCGCGACGGAAGCCGACAAGGTCGAACTGTTCGCGGACCGCTATGACGTGCCGCGTGCAGACTTGCCGCAGCAGGTATTCACCGCGTCGCAACCCGACAGGCCCGGCACCACGCGATACTTCACGCACAGGCTGCCCGTGGCGGTTGCCGGCGATCCGCCCGTCGCGTACTTCGTGTACCTCGTGACCGATACCACGGGCCGCGGCCTGGCGCAGTTTCTCGAGGACCATGCTCGTCTCTTCGGTTGGCTGCCGGCGTGGACCGTCGTTGCCGTGAGTGCGAGCCCCGTCGCGTTGGAGAGCTGCGATGCGGTCTTCGGCCAGCATCTCCAGCAGCCGCGACGAGCGGTCACGGCCACCGTGGAGGATCTCCGGTGGTTCTTCACGACGCGCCAGACGATCGATCGTGGCGAGCTTTCGCGGCTCTCGGTCGCGGCGATTGATCGCTTCCGGGCGCTCCGCGAGCGGTTCGCCGCCGCGCCCTTCGACGCCGTGTACGCCGAGTGGTGTCAGCGCGGCGAATCAGCGTTGGCAGCGCATGCGCCGGTTGCTGGACGGTCCCCGAAGCAGAGCGTGGGCCAGCTCATCACCGACGCCTTGAAGTTCGACTACAGCCAGTTCGGATCACTGCCGGGGGTCGCATGACGGGGCTAGCGTGTCCGCAGCACGGTATCCCCGGCGCTAGCCCCGGCGCTCGCCCCAACGCTAGCCCCCTGAGAGCGCGTTCATTGCGGAAAGACGGCGG
>DATEGZ010000042.1:0-10320 GCA_035279905.1 Vicinamibacterales bacterium | reverse complement strand
CGGCGTCGCGGACCGCGCGGCGATCGCGCGCTCGGGCCCGCTTGAGGAAGTCCGCCTCGAACTTCTGCCGATCCGGCTCGGACACCGTGACGCCGTTCACCTTGAGCGGGCTCTTCACGAAATAGCCCTCGCGGATGAACCAGGTGAAGTCGCGTTTCTCGCCCCAGATGGGCGCCTGTGACGGCCCGCGGACGTCGATGCGGTCCTGCTCGTCGAGCACGTACTGCTGCAGCTTCTTCCAGTTCTCGTCGCGATGCGCGAGCACGGTCTTCATCAGCGCGTCGAGATCGGATTGCGCGACGAGACGGATCGGAGCGATCAGGCCGAGGGCCGCAAGCGCGGCCGCCAGGGCGGGAAGCTTGTTCCTCACGCGGGATCCTCCGGGGCAGGCTGGGATCTGGAGTATAGGACGAAGGGCACCCGGGGTTAGTTGCATTGGAGATAATGCCGCCGTGGCCGACCTGCCGCTGCTCGTCAACCTCACGGTCGGGCTCGCCTACGCGCTGGTCGGCGGCCTGATCGCGCGCCGGCTCGGGCTGCCGACCATCGTCGGGTACCTCGTGGCCGGCGTGGCGCTCAGCCCGGTCACGCCCGGGTTCCGCGGCGATCCCACAGCGATCCATCAGCTCGCCGAGTTCGGCGTGATCCTCCTGATGTTCGGCGTCGGGCTGCACTTCTCGTTTCGCGATTTGTGGCTCGTGCGCGGCATCGCGATCCCCGGCGCGCTCGCGCAGATGATCGCGATCTCGGTACTGGGCTGGCTCTTCGCCGAAAGCTGGGGCTACTCGAACGGAGGCGCCTGGGTGTTCGGCGTCGCGATTTCCGTCGCGAGCACCGTCGTGCTGATTCGCGGATTCATGGACCACGGCTGGCTCAACTCACCGGCCGGCAAGGTCGCGGTGGGCTGGCTCGTGTTCGAAGACCTCGCGACGGTGGCCATTCTCGTGCTGCTGCCCGTACTGACGACGACCAGCGAGACGGGCGTGTTGTCGCAGGCGCTGCTCGCGATCGGCAAGGCCGCGCTGTTCATCGCGCTCATGATCGTCGTGGGCACTCGCGTGATGCCGCTGCTGCTCGGCGGCATCGTCCAGACGCGGTCGCGCGAGCTGTTCGTGCTCGTGGCGCTGACGGTGGCGGCGGGCACCGCGCTGGCGTCCGCGGCGCTCTTCGGCGTTTCGCTCGCGCTCGGCGCGTTCGTCGCCGGCATCGTCGTCAACGAGTCACCGTTCAGTCATCAGATCGGCGCGGACCTGCTGCCCTTCCGCGAAGCGTTCGCCGTCATCTTCTTCGTCTCGGTGGGGATGCTCGTCGATCCATCGGCTGTCGCGGCGCACTGGGGCCAGCTGCTCGTCACGGTGTTGCTCATCATGGTCGCGAAGCCGCTGGTGTCGGCGGCGATCGGGTTCGTGTTGCCGTACCCGGCGCACACGGCGCTCGTCGTCGCCGCGGGGCGGGGGCAAATCGGCGAGTTCTCGTTCATCCTCGGCCAGGCGGGCGTCGCGCTCGGGCTGCTCACGCCCGAGCAATACGCGATCATCCTCGCCGCCGCGATCATCTCGATCACGTTCAACCCGTTCGTCCTCCGCCTCGTCGAGCCGCTCGAACGCCGGCTGAAGCGGCGGCCGGCGCTCTGGCGCGCGATCGACCGGCACGGCGCCGATCCGCCGCTGCCGAAAGAGACGCTCGTCAACCACGTCGTCATCGTCGGCTGCGGGCGCGTGGGCCGGCACATCGCCGAGGCGCTCGGCCGGCTCGGGATTCCCCGGCTCGTCGTCGAAGTGGACCCGTCGCGGATCGAGAAGCTGAAGGAGCTGGGCGTGCCGGTGCTCTACGGCGATGCCGGCAGCTCAGAAATCCTGGCGCACGCGGCGCTCGAACGCGCTCGCGCGCTCGTCGTCACGCTGCCCGACGATGCGGCGGCGCTGGCGGTGGTGAAGACCGCGCGATCGTACGCGCCCGAGCTGCATGTCGTGGCGCGCGCGTCGACGTGGGAGGGCGGGCGGCGCCTGGCCGCGACGGGCGCGACGTCCGTCGTCCGGCCCGAGCTCGAAGGCGGCGTCGAGATCGTCCGCCGCACGTTGCTCGAACTCGATCTGACGGTGCGCGACGTGCAGGTCTACTCCGAGCTCATTCGCCAGGAGGGCCTCGACGAGTCCGAGCGCCCGAGCGGCGAGCGCACGCGGGTGCTGCACGATCTGATGAATGCGGCACGCGGGCTCGAGGTCAGCTGGCTCACGCTCGGTCCCGACAGCCCGCTGGCGGGCCAGACGATCGGATCGTCGCGCCTCAGGACACGCACCGGTGCGTCGATCGTCGCGATCAGCCGCCCGGGCGGGCTCATCGCGAATCCGGAACCGGGCGCCAAGCTCGCCGCGGGCGATCGACTGGCGTTGCTCGGCACCACCGACCAGGTGACCGCGGCGGAACACCTCATCATCGACCACTGACGTTTTTCTTTCGGAGGCCTCATGGCTGCTGACAACCACAACCTCGCCGACGAGCTCCGCGGAATCGGTCGCGTCGAGCGCGACGTCATTCATCGATTCATTCACCGCAAACCGGTGGCGCGCAACCTGGAAGCGACGTACCAGTCGCAGATGACGTTCGGCGAGCGCGTTGCGGATCGCGTGGCGGCCTTCGGCGGCAGCTGGACGTTCATCGGCCTGTTCCTCGTGGCGATGATGATCTGGATGGCGATCAACTCGCGCGGCGGCGCCCCGCTCGATCCGTTTCCGTTCATCCTGCTGAATCTGATCCTGTCGTGCCTGGCGGCCCTGCAGGCGCCGGTCATCATGATGAGCCAGAACCGGCAGGCCGCGAAGGATCGCCTCGACGCGCAGCACGACTACGAGGTGAACCTGAAAGCCGAGATGGAGATCGTCGCGCTGCACTTCAAGATGGACGAGCTGCGCGAGAAGCAGTGGGCGCTGCTGATGGAAGTGCAGAATCGGCAGACCGAGCTCTTGACGAAGCTTTGCGACCTGCACGGACACGAAGATCGCCCCGCAACCTCGTGACCATCATCGCCGCCGCGAGCAGGTAGAATCGCCTCATGCGAAGAGCCTCCGGATGGCTGGCCTGGGCTGCGGCCGCGGCTGTCCTCGTTGCTCCGCATTCTACGCGGGCCCAATCATCAGACATCCTGATCTTCGCGGCGGCCTCGCTCAAGAACGCGATCGATGATCTGGCGGCGCCGTGCAAGCAGGCGACCGGTGCCGGTTACAGGGCCTCGTACGCGGCCAGCTCGACGCTGGCCAAGCAGATCGCCGAAGGCGCGCCGGCCGACATCTTCATCTCGGCCGATCTCGACTGGATGGACGATGTCGCGGAGAGGAATCTGATTGACGCGTCGTCGCGCGTCAACCTCCTGGGCAACGATCTCGTGCTGGTGGCGCCGAAGGCGTCCACCGTGGCGCTGAAGATCGCGCCGAACTTCGGGCTGGCCGCCGCGCTCGGCAATGGGCGGCTGGCGGTCGGTGATCCGGCCGCGGTGCCGGCCGGGAGGTACGCGAAAGCGGCACTCACGTCGCTGGGCGTGTGGAACAGCGTGTCGTCGCATCTCGCGCCGGCGGAGAACGTGCGCGCGGCGCTCGTGCTCGTCTCGCGCGCCGAAGCGCCGCTCGGGATCGTGTATCGCACGGACGCGCTCGCGGACGCGACCGTGAGGATCGTGGATGTCTTTCCCGACTCGTCCCACCCGCCGATCATCTATCCCGCGGCGCTGACGACGCGTGCGTCCGCGGCCGCGCGGAAAGTCCTCGACTACCTGCGCGGACCGGCGGCGCGCGCCGTCTTCGAGAAGCAAGGCTTCCGCACGAACGTGCCGCCGGTCACATGACCGACTGGTCTGCGGCAGATCTGACGATCGTCTGGCTGAGCCTCAAGGTCGCGCTTGTCGGCACGATCGCGAGCCTGCCGTTCGCCATCGCCGCCGCGCTGCTGCTGGCGCGCGGACGGTTCTGGGGCCGCAGCCTGCTCGACGTGCTCGTCCACCTGCCGCTCGTGCTCCCGCCCGTCGTCACGGGCTACTTCCTGCTGCTCGTCTTCGGCCGGCGCGGTGCGATTGGTGCGTTTCTCGATCAGGCGTTCGGCTTCACGTTCGCGTTCCGCTGGACGGGCGCGGCGCTGGCCGCCGCGGTGATGGGCTTCCCGCTCATGGTCCGCGCGATCCGGCTGGCGGTCGAGGGCGTCGATCGTCATGTCGAAGAAGCCGCCGCCACGCTGGGAGCGAACCCCTGGTGGACGCTCCTGACGATCACCCTGCCGCTGACGCTGCCCGGCATCCTCTCCGGCTTCATCGTCGCGTTCGCGAAAGCGCTCGGCGAATTCGGCGCGACGATCACGTTCGTCTCGAACATTCCGGGCGAGACGCAGACGCTCGCGCTCGCGATCTACAGCCTCACGCAAACGCCCGGCGGCGACGCGCACGCGATGCGCCTCGTCTGGCTGTCGCTCGCCGTTTCGGTGGCGGCGCTCCTCGTGTCCGAGCTGCTCGCGCGGCGGATCGGGAAGAGACGATGACGTCGCTCAAGGCGGAGATTCGTCACGCGTTCGAGCGGATCTCGCTCGACGTGCGGCTCGATCTCAACGGCGGCCTGACGGCGCTCCTCGGTCCGTCCGGCGCCGGCAAGACGAGCGTGCTGAACGTGATCGCGGGTCTGCTGCGCGCGGACGTCGCGCGCGTCGAGATCGACGGCGTCACGCTTGCCGATTCATCGCGCGGCGTCTGGGTGCCGCCGCATCAACGGCAGATCGGCTACGTGTTCCAGGACTCGCGGCTCTTCTCGCATCTGACCGTGCGGCAGAACCTGGCCTTCGGGCGGTGGTTTGCGACAAAGCGTGACGGAGGCATCGGGATGGACGAGGTCGTCGATCTGCTCGGCCTGCGCGCGCTCCTGCACCGGCACCCGGGCAAGCTCTCGGGCGGCGAGCGCCGTCGCGTCGCGCTCGCCCGCGCGCTGCTCTCGCATCCGCGCCTGCTCCTGCTCGACGAGCCGCTCGGCTCGCTCGACGTCGCGCGCCGGCAGGAGATCCTGCCCTATCTCGATCGCCTGATCGCCGAGCTCCGGCTGCCTATGATCTACGTCACGCATGACTGGGACGAAATCCACGGCCGCGCGCAGCAGGTCGTGTACATGGATCACGGGACATCGCGCAGCGAACAGAGAAGGCCCGGATCACCATGAAGTAGGATCCCGCCCATGCCCGTCTTCCCGAAACCGGCGTTTCCGTACACGTACGACGTTCAGGCCCAGATCGACTTCCTGCGCGCGCACCGCCAGGCGGCGGATCGCCTGATTCCTGCGAAGGACCCGCACCGGATGCTGCTGGCGACGTGGAACATCGCGAATTTCGGCGCGCAGGATCGACGCGAATCGGAGTTCCGGCTCCTCGCCGAGGTCCTGAGCTGGTTCGACGTCGCCGCGATTCAGGAGTGCCGCGAGAACTTCTCGCATCTCGAAGAGGTGCACAGCCGCCTGCCCGCGTCTTATCGGCTGCTCTTCACCGACATCGCGGGCAATCAGGAACGGATGTCGTTCATCTACGACTCGTCCAAGCTGACGCTGCTCGAGAAGATCGGCGAGATCAGCCTGCCGCCCGCCGACCTCGGCAACGTCAAATTGCCGGGGATCACGCAGGCCTTTCGCGGGTTCGATCGCAATCCGTACCTCGCGACCTTCAAGATCGGCCAGACGAACTTCATGTTCGTCAACGTGCACCTCTACTTCGGATCGACGTCCGCCGACGACATCCAGCGCCGCTCGCTCGAGACGTTTGCCGTGGCGCGCTGGGCGGACCAGCGGCGCAAGAGCGCGTTTTCCTTCACCAAGGAGATCGTCGCGCTCGGCGACTTCAACATGCCAAAAGCCGAACCGGGCGACGCGGTGTTCGAGGCGCTGACGGCCAGAGGGCTGGAGCTGCCGGATCACTCGTCGATCATCGGATCGAGCATCGCCAGCGACGCGCAGTACGACCAGGTCGCGTTCTTTCCGGGCTCGACGGCGATGCGGTTCACCGGCAAGAAGGGCGTGTTCGACTACGACAAGGTCGTCTTTCCGGATTTGTGGCAGGCGCGCGGGCAGACCGACTTCAACGCGTACCTGCGCTACTACATCTCCGACCACCGGCCGATGTGGGTGGAGTTCAACGTCACGTAGCCGCGAGATCGCGCGCCGCCGCGCTGTCCACGAACCACACGAGCTCGCCCTCGTCGGGACTCACGAGCTGCGCCGGCAGCACGCCGCGCGGACCTTCGATCGCGCGCGCGAGGATCGACGACTTCTCCGCGCCGCTGACGAGAAACGCCACGCGGCGCGCGCGATTGATGAGCGGCAGCGTGAAGGTCAGCCGCACCGTGCGCATCGCCGGTACGTCGTTGGCGACGACCAGCCGCTCGCGCTCGGCGATCGCGGACGTCCCCGGAAACAGCGACGCCGTGTGGCCGTCGGCGCCCAGGCCCAGCAGCACGAGATCGAACCGGGGAATCTCGCGCGCGGACACCCCGAAGACGGCGCGCAGATCGCGCTCGTACTCGCTCGCGGCCTCCGCCGGCGCCGCCTCGCCCTTGAGACGGTGCACGCGCGCCGGATCGATCGGCACCCGCCCGAGGAGCGCGTCGAACGCCATCTTGAAATTGCTGGCCGCGTCGGCCGGCGGCACGGCGCGCTCGTCGCTCCACCACCAGTCGACCTGACGCCACGACACCTTCACCCGCGCGGTTTCGTCAGCGGCGACCCGCGCGAATACAGCGCGCGGCGTCGATCCCCCGGAGAGCGCCACCGAAAAAGTTCCGCGATCCGCCACCGACGCCATGGCCGACTCGACGAAGTACGCGGCCGCGGCGTCGGCGAACGCCTCCGCGTCCCGGCTCACGCGGACGATCGGCATCACACGTACCGCCGTCCGGTGGCATGCGGGGTGTTCCACAGCCGGAATCCGCCCGCGAACGCGTGCTCGTTGCCCCCCAGGCGCGCGCCGCGCGGCAGCGTCTTCAGCAGCTTCGCGTTTCCGCCGCCGACGACGACGTCATCGACTTCGAGCGCGGCCTGAAGGGATGTGATGATGCCGGCGGCGTGCTTGCGCCAGCGCTTCTTGCCGAGCCGCTCGAGGCCGCGCTTGCCGGCGTAGTCTTCGTAGGTCCGGCCCTTCTTGTAAGGCAGGTGCGCCAGCTCCATCGGCTCGAGCACGCCGTCGATGATGAGCGCCGTGCCCAGGCCCGTGCCGAACCCGAGAAACAGCATCCGGCCGCCGCGATACGACCCGAGCGCCTGCATGGCAGCGTCGTTGACGATGCGGACCGGCTTGCCGAACGCTTTGCGAAAGTTGAAGCCGACCCAACCCTTGCCGAGGTTCTTGGGATCGGCGATCGGGCGATCGTGCGCGACGGGGCCCGGATAGCCGATCGACACGACGGCGAATCGCCAGTCGCGCACGGCCTCCTTGACGAGCCGCACCATCTTCCTCGGCGTCATGTCCGGCCCGGAGGGAATCTTCAGGGGCGTGCGCCGGCCGGTGGAAAGCAGTTTGACATTCGTGCCGCCAACGTCGATAACGAGGATGTCCACTGGGCGTCAAGACTATCGCGGCGCGCGCGCTCATGCGAACCCATCTCATCCTCGGATCGCTCTGGCTCCTGACAACGGTGGGCGCGGCCGCGCCCGCCGCGCAGACCTACACTTTCGAGCGAACGTTTTCTGGCGCCACGCGGCTGGATGTCTCGACGCATCGCGGCAAGATCGTCGTCACCGCAGGCGACGAGCCACGCATGGTCGTGGCGGCGACGGTCACGGTGAAGCGCGGTCTCAACACGCCGGCCAACAGCGGCCAGCTCGCCGCAGGGTTGTCCGACCATCCGCCCGTACGGCAGCAGGGCGCGACCGTGCAGCTCGCGCCGCCCGACGATCCGCTCGTCGACCGCATCGTCACCATCGACTACGACGTGCACGTGCCGGCGAGCGCGACGGTGGTCGCGACGGGCGATTCCGGCGCGGTCACGATCTCCGCCATCGCGGGGATCGTGACGGTGCGCACGCAGTCCGGCCCGATCGACGTGACGCTGCCGCCCGCGCTGCCGGTCACGCTCGACGCGACGAGCGGATCCGGCGCGATCGACATCGACCGCGATCTCGTGAAGGACGCCGCGACCAAAGGCCGCGTGCACGCCACGATCCACGGCGGTGGCGTCGCGTATCAGCTCACGAGCAAGAGCGGGACGATCCGGGTGAAGTGATCGGGTCTTACAGGTACGACCGGTACGTCAGGTACCTGGAACGATCTGGCGCTGGCCAACTTTTCTTGAAAAAAGTTGACGAACGATAAGTTCGTTCCTCGTACCTGACGTACCCGTCGTACCCGAGTTACTTCGCCCTTTGGAAGAACGCCTTCGCGGTCGTCTTGCCTTGCGCGTCGACGAAGGTCAGCGTCAGCTTGTCGTTGTCGATCTCGTAGCGGCGCGCGAGCTGCGCGCCGACCGAGCTCTGGAGCGACGGATCCGCCTGGCCTTCCTGGCCGAGGAGCCGGAGCTCGTGCTTGTCGGTGTCGATCGCGACGCGTCCGGTGTAGCGGAGGACCGCCTGGAGACTCTGCGGCGGTGGCGGCTGGCCGGGCAGCGGCTCGAGCAGCGAGCCGTCCACTTTCATGTTGCCGAACTGATCGTACGTCAGCGTCGCATCAGCTCTCACAGGATGGAGTTGGCCCGACGCGTCGGCGGTTTGGAATTGCTGGAGTCTCCACGTGCCCATCAGCTGACGCCGGACGAACTCGACGGAGCCCGGGCCGGTGTTGACATCAGCTCCGCCGAACGGCTTCTGACTCGGCGCGGACTTGCACGCAAATGAGGTGAGGGTCAGGGTCGCGACCAGACCAGCCACGGCACACACTCTGAAACGCACGGGTCCTCCTCTCGAGGCGCGGTGCCGATCAGTATATCCACGCTCAGGTCCGGGTCGATCCGGCCCTGGCGCCGATGCGGATCACTACGAACTCGGCGGGCTTGAGCGGCGCGACGCCGATGAGGATGATGAGGTGTCCGGCGTCGACGTCGTCCTGTGTCATCGTGTCGGCGCCGCACCGCACGAAGAACGAGGTGTCGGCCGTGTTGCCGGCGAACGCCCCCTGCCGCCAGAGTCCGAACAGGAAATCCGTCACGCTCGCGCGCACCTGGGCCCACAGCGGCTCGCCGTTGGGCTCGAACGTCGTCCAGGCGAGGCCGCGCTGGATGCTCTCCTCGAGGAACAGCCCGAGCCGGCGCACGGGCACGTACTTCCACTCCGACGCGCTGCCGGCTCCGCCGGCGAGCGTGCGGCTGCCCCACACGACGATGTGGTCGGCGACCGATCGAATCGCGTTGACGCCGTGCTCGGTGAGCGCGGCGACGTCGCGCTCGGTCACGGCCACGGCCGGTCCGATCGCGCCAGTGAGGGTGGCCTCCGGCCCCGCCGGCGCTTTCCACACGCCGCGCGTCCGATCCTCGCGCGCGTAGATCCCGGCGACGAACCCGCACGGCGGGAGCGCGTGAATCTTGCTGGCGTCCGAATCAGCGGGCAGCATCCACGGCAGGTACATCGCCGAGTTGCGCGCCGGCTCGCCGACGATCTTCGGGTCCGGCGCGAACGGCATGGGCCCCTGGGGCGCGTCGGCGATCAGGAAGATCCGGCGCGGGAGGCAGAACGCCTGCAGCGCCGCCACGATCGCGGGCGTCGTCTCGCCGGGCACGCAGAGCAGGTTGATGAGCGCGACGCGATCGAGCAGGTACACGCCGCCGGCGCCGCCGGCCGGCAGCAGCAGGCGCTCGAACGGCTCGGTGTCCGGCGCCAGCACGACGCCCGGCGCGGCAGCGAGGCGCACGATCCACGCGTGCGTGCCGCCGTTCTCGAAAAAGTAGCGCACGGCGTGTCCGAGCAGGCTTCGCGCGTCCGGCTCGCCGAATTCCTGGGCGAACTCGCGGAGGTTCTCGACCTCGACGGCCGCCTCGGTATGGCCCTGCGGCGACCAGCCGATGAACGCGGCCGTCGCCGTGCTCACGCCCACGATCGGCGGAATGGTCGTCGACACTAGCGGCTCATCAGGAACTTCGTCACGGGGACGGTGCTGCCGGCCGGCGTGATCTGCAAGATCAAGGTCGAGTCGGCGCGCGCGCCGGCGCTCTGCTGGACGAAAGCGTCGAAGATCGCGAAGAACGTGTTGATGGTGCCGTAGGTGTTGATCTCGGCGGCGGTGCCGACGAATTTCCTGGCGGCCGTCTCGAGATCGGCCTCGCCGACGGCCGCGCGGCGGCTGCGCGCCGCGTCGATCGTCTCGTCGAGCTTCGCGAGCGTGTCG
>DATEGZ010000041.1:0-9960 GCA_035279905.1 Vicinamibacterales bacterium | reverse complement strand
CATGGCCGAAGCGTCGCCCGGCAAAGACTCCGTCACCGGGCATTGGGAAATGGCGGGCATCGTCCTCGACCGGGCGTTCCCCACGTTCCCGCACGGGTTTCCGGCCGATCTGATTCGCGAGTTCGAGCGGCGCATCGGCCGCGCGACGATCGGCAATGTCGTCGCGTCGGGCACGGCGATCATCGACGCGCTCGGCCCGGAGCACGTGCAGAGCGGCGCGCCGATCGTCTACACGTCGGCCGACAGCGTCTTTCAGATCGCGGCGCACGAGCGCGTGATCCCGATCGCCCAGCAGTACGAGATCTGCCATGTCGCGTTCGAGCTCGCGGCGCGCGGCCTCGGCGTGGGCCGCGTCATCGCGCGCCCGTTCGTCGGCGAGCCCGGCCATTTTCAACGCACGTCCAACCGCCGGGATTTCGCGCTCGAGCCGTCCGGCGTCACGCTGCTCGACCGCATGGTCGCCGCGGGCCACACCGTGGTCGCGGTCGGCAAGGTCGAGGATCTCTTCGCGGGCCGAGGCATGTCGCGCGCGATCCACACCACGTCAGACGATCACGGCGTGAACGTGATTCTCGACGAGATGACCACGACCTCATCCGGCTTGATCTTCGCGAACCTCGTGGACTTCGACACGCTGTACGGCCATCGCAACGACACGCCCGGCTACGCCGCGAATCTCGAGCGGTTCGACACACGGCTCGCGGAGGTCCTCGCGCGGCTGCGTGCGACGGACATCCTGATCGTCACCGCCGATCACGGCAACGATCCGACGACGCCCTCGACCGATCACTCACGGGAGCACGTGCCGGTGATGATCGCCGGCGCGCCGATCCGGCCCGGCGTCGATCTCGGCACGCGCCCGACGTTCGCCGATCTCGGCCAGACGCTGGCGGACTTGTTCGGCGTCCCGCCGCTGGCGCACGGGACGAGTTTTCTGCGCGAGCTTGTATAAACTGGTCGTTCCCCATGGCGACGATCCGCGAGTCCCTCGAGGCCAGAGAGTTCGATTTCCTCGCGCCCGAAGCGGCCAAGAGCGCGAAGAGCCGCGGCCGGCTCCGGCCTGAGCCCGACGACCCGATCCGGCCGGTCTTCCAGCGCGACCGCGACCGGGTCATCCACTCGAAGGCGTTCCGGCGGCTGAAGCACAAGACCCAGGTGTTCTTCGCGCCCACCGGCGATCACTACCGGACGCGCCTCACGCACACGCTCGAGGTCTCGCAGATTGCGCGGAGCATCGCCAAGGTCCTGCGGCTGCACGAGGAGCTGACCGAAGCCATCGCGCTCGGGCACGACCTCGGGCATCCACCGTTCGGCCACGCCGGCGAGCGCGTGATCGATCGGCTCGTGCCGGGTGGGTTCAGTCACTACGAGCAGAGCCTGCGCATTGTGGACGTGCTCGAAAACGGCCGCCAGGGATTGAATCTGACGTGGGAAGTGCGCGATGGCATCGCGCGCCACTCGAAAGGCAAGCACGGGCTCCCCGTGGGCGCCGATCCGGAGCACCGCGCGAGCACGGTGGAGGGGCAGATCGCCCGGGTCGCCGACATCATCGCCTACGTCAACCACGACATCGACGATGCGGTCCGCGCGGGCATCCTGGACGAAGCGGAGTTGCCCGATCGCGCGGTCGGCGTGCTCGGCCGCTCGGCGTCCCAGCGCATCAACACGATGGTCACCGACGTCGTCACGCGCACGCTCGAGGGCGGGCTGAGCGAGGTCCGGATGAGCGAGCCGGTGCTCAACGCGACGCTCGATCTCCGCAGCTTCCTCTTCGAGGCCGTCTACGAGAACCCGAGGGCCACCGCCGAGTTCGAGAAGGCCTCCGGCATCCTTGGCGGCCTCTGGGAGAAGCTCTGCGCCCGCCCGGAGCAGCACCTCGACCAGGCGACGATCGCCTCTGAGGGCCTCGAGGCGGCCGCCCGGGACTTCCTGGCCGGCATGACCGACCGGTACGCCGTCGCGCTGTTCGAGGAGATGTACGTGCCGAGATCCTGGAGCGTCTAGGCAGGCGGCCCAGTCCTGCGATAAGATCGTCGTTTGGCACGGCCGGCGCGGGCCGGAGAGATACCCATGTTGCTCGACCTGAGTCGGTTACGGAGCGGCGTCGAAACGCTGACGCGTCGATACGACCCCTCGGCGTTCGATGTGGCACACGAAGACTTCCGCATCGCTGCGCCCGTTGAGCTCAGCGGCGAGGCCAGGAAAGACGCCAAAAAGGTCCGGCTGACGGGCCGGGTGGTGACGACGCTCGAGTGCGACTGCAGCCGGTGCCTCGAGCCGTTTCCGGTGCCTGTAGACGCGAAGGTCGACGTGCTGCTGCTGCCGTTGAGCGACAACATCGGCCAGGCCGAGCAGGAAATCGCCGAAGACGATCTCGGCGTCTCGCACTACAAGGACGACATCGTCGACCTGGGCGAGCTGATGCGCGAGCAGTTCTACCTCGCGATGCCGATGAAGCCGTTGTGCCGCGAAGACTGCCAGGGCTTGTGCCCGGTGTGCGGCATCAACCGCAATCGCGAAACGTGTACGTGCCAGACGGCGTGGGTCGATCCGCGCATGGAAGCGCTCAAGAACCTGAAGTTCTAAGTTTTGAGTTCTAAGTTCTAAGTTCTAAGTTCCGCGAGGATCTGATGCCGAATCCGAAACGCCGCCACTCCAAGACGCGCACGGCCAAGCGCCGCACGCACGACGCCCTCAAGCCCACCGCGATGGGCGAGTGCCCGCAGTGCCACGAGCTTCGGCCGCCGCATCAGGTGTGCCCGAACTGCGGGTACTACAAGGGCCGGCAGGTCCGCGCCGTCGCGGAAGATTAGTGACCACCGTCGCCGTTGACGCGATGGGCGGGGACCGGGCGCCAGCCGCGGTCGTCGCCGGCGCGGTTCAGGCGGCCACGCGTCCCGGTCTCTCCGTCGCGCTGGTCGGTCCCACGGCCGTCGTGCGCGACGAGCTCGCGCGCCTTCAACTCACGATCCCGTCCACGGTCTCCGTGGTCGAGGCGCCCGACGCCATCGCGATGGACGAAGCGCCGCTCGCCGCGCTGCGCCGCAAGCCGCGCGCGTCGGTGAAGGTGGCGGCCGATCTGGTCGCCAGCGGCGGCGCGAACGCGTTCTTCACCGCCGGACACACAGGCGCCGGCTTTCTGGCCGCCCACAGCGCGCTCGGCGTGCTGCCCGCGGTAGCGCGGCCCGCGCTCGCGGTGACGCTGCCGACACGCACCGGCGCGGCCGTGCTGCTCGACGCGGGCGCCAACGTGGAGTGCCGGCCGGAGCATCTCGTGCAGTTCGGCTTGATGGGCGCCGCGTACGCGCGCGTGGCGCTCGACATCGCCGAGCCGCGCGTCGGCCTCCTGTCGATTGGCGAGGAAGCCGGCAAGGGCACCGACCTCATCCGCGAAGCGCACGATCTGCTCGCGGCCCAACCCATCACGTTCGTCGGCAACCTCGACGCGCGCCAGCTCTTCAGCGGCGACGTCGAGGTCGTCGTCTGCGACGGCTTCACGGGGAACATCGCGCTCAAGGTCGGCGAGAGCCTGGCGGAGCTGATCGAGCGGATGCTGGGCGACGAGCTGGGCCTGGCGGCGATCGCGCGCGCGGGGCTCGGCGACGGTTTCGAGCGATTCCGGCGCCGGATCGACTACGCCGAACACGGCGCCGCGCCGCTGCTGGGGCTGGCCGGCCTCGCGCTGGTCGGCCACGGGCGCTCGTCGGCCCAGGCGGTCGAAAGCGGCATCGTGATGGCCGCCCGCCTGGCCGAGGGCCGCATCGTCGAGCGGCTGGCCCAGGCGCTCGCCGGTACCCGGTAAACCGCCGCTACCGCGGCTCTCTCTGCAGGAAACTCTGGAGGCGCGTCGCGATCGCCTGGGTCGTTTCGACGACCCACGGACAGAGCGCGCCCGGTCCGCTGCGCGCGACGATGAGCGACGTGTCGGAGGACATCGGCACCGCGAGGATCGCTTCGCGATCCGACCATTGCGGCTTGCCGGCGGCGAGCGCGAGGCCCGCGGCACGCTGGAGCACGGCCGTGTCGGACGGCGTGTCGCCGTGGCTGGCAAGCCGCTGGAGCTCGCCAGCGGAGTCGCGGCGCCAAATCTGGGCGAGCGTGCAATCGAGCGTCGTGCACACGGCCGCGAGCGCGCCGGCGATCGCCTGATCGTGCGTCTGCGCGTTGAGCAGCGCGTCGGCGCAGGCCAGCTCGGCGGCCATGCGGCGGCCGAACTCGCGGCGCTCGGAGATGTCGAGCACGAACGCGACGCCCTCGCGGCGCCTCGCTGAGAGCCGCGCTCCGCCCACGAGCACCGGCACGCGGCGGCCGTCGCGGCGGATCAAATCCACTTCGAACGGCGTGCACCGGCCGGTGGCGCGCACCTCGTCGATGGCCTGGAGCTGACGCGTGTGGAATTCGACCGGCGTCAGCGCGGCCCACGAGATGCCGTCGGCCACCAGATCCTCGCGCGTGTAGCCCGCCAGCTGCAGGAACGCTTCGTTCGCTTCGGTGATGCGGCCCTCGTCGTTGCCGAACGCGATGCCGATCATGTTGGAGTCGATGATGCGGCGCAGCCGCATGTCGCTCTCGCGCAGCAGGCCGTCGTCGTCGGGCAGCCAGCCGATTTGCTGATGCGATCCGACGCAGCCGATGATCGTGCCGCTGGCATCGCGCAGCGGCGCGATACGGGCGTTGTACAGGATGCCGCCCCACTCGATGCGCACCGAGGTCGCGTGTCCCGAGAGCGCCGTCAGGTGGCCGTGAATGAGCGGGTGGTCCTCGCGGCCGTCGAGGACGATTTCCTGGAGCGTCCGCCCGAGCACTTTTTCAGGCGCGACGTCCAGGTCACGCAGGATCGGGCCCTGCGCGAACGTGAGCTTGAGGTCCGTGTCCGTCATCCAGACGGTCGCCGGAATGCATTCGAAGAACTGGCCGAGGCTCGAGCCGGCCACGAGCGCGAGCGCTTCGTGCGCGGTCAGGGCAAGCTCGTCCTGCGGGAGATTGTCGGAGTGCGGATCGAACGGATGGTCTGCCATGGCGGTGAACTCGACCGGAAATAATCGTACAACTCTTCCCGCCTGCTGCACATGCTCCGGGGGGCTAGCGCGTACCACACTCTGGCCAGTTGCGCCCTCGGCAAGCCGTGTGCTGAAGTAGGCAGGTTGCCATGGGGAGTATGGAGGGCCGTGTGGCCCTGGTGACGGGCGCGTCTCGTGGAATCGGCCGGGCGATTGCCCGGGCGTTGGCGGCGCGAGGCGCGGCGGTCGTGGCGGCGGCTCGCGAGAGCCATGCCGCACCCGTGGCGGAAGAGATTCGCGCGGCCGGTGGTCAGGCGGAGGCGGTCACGCTCGACGTGACGGCCACTGACTCGATTGACGCGGCGGTGGCCTCGACGCTGACCCGGTTTGGACGCGTCGACGTGCTGGTGAACAACGCCGGCATTGCGCGCGATCAGCTCATGCTGCGCATGAAGCGCGAGGACTGGGACGCGGTGATCGCGACCAACCTGACGTCGGCGTATTCCTGCGCGCAGGCGGTCCTCAAGCCGATGGTCAAGCAGCGATCGGGGCGCATCATCAACATCACGTCGGTCGTGGGCCAGGCGGGCAACGCGGGCCAGGCGAACTACGCGGCGTCGAAGGCCGGCCTGATCGGCTTCACGAAGGCCCTCGCGCTCGAGGTCGCCTCGCGTAACATCACGGTGAACGCGGTGGCGCCCGGGTTGATCGAGACCGACATGACGAAGGCTATTTCCGAAGGGGCCCACGAGGCCTGGGCCGACCGGATCCCGCTCAAGCGGCTGGGCACGCCCGATGACGTGGCGTCGGCGGTGGTGTTCCTCGCGTCGGACGAGGCATCGTATATTACGGGGCAGGTATTGGCCGTGAACGGCGGCATGTATTTGTAACGCGGGGCATGGGCCCGCGGACGGAAGGAACCGAGGAGGATTGAATGGCCGTTGCTGATCAGGTCAAGAAGATCATCGTCGAGCAATTGGGCGTCGATGAAGAAGAGGTGACGCCGGATGCGTCGTTCGTTGACGATCTTGGCGCTGACTCGCTCGACACCGTCGAGCTGGTGATGGCCTTCGAGGAAGAGTTCGGGATCGAGATTCCCGACGAGGACGCCGAGAA
This sequence comes from Vicinamibacterales bacterium, assembly GCA_035279905.1. GTDB lineage: Bacteria > Acidobacteriota > Vicinamibacteria > Vicinamibacterales > SCN-69-37 > DATEGZ01. The sequence continues at coordinate 3,844 of DATEGZ010000041.1, read as the reverse complement.
AATCACCCGCGTGAAGGAGGCCATCGAGTACATCGAGGGCCACGCGAAGAAGAAGTAGGCCGGGGAAGCGAGGCGACGTGACCAGGCGAGTGGTCATCACCGGCGTCGGTCTGATCTCGTCGGTCGGCATCGGGACGTCCGCGAACTGGGACGCGCTGCTTTCCGGCCGGAGCGGCGTCGCGCCGATCACGCACTTCGACGCGACGGCGTTCACGACGCGCATTGCGGGGGAAGTCAAAGGCTTCGATCCCCTGCGGTTCATGGAGAAGAAAGACGTCAAGAAAGCCGACGTCTTCATCCAGTACGCGCTGGCCGCCAGCCAGTTCGCGATGGACGACGCGAAGCTGAAGATCACGCCGGAGATGTCCGATCAGGTCGGCGTCTTCATCGCGTCGGGGATCGGCGGGTTCTCGACGATCGAGCGGGAGCACAAAGAGCTGCTCAACGGCGGTCCGCGCCGGATTTCTCCGTTCTTCATTCCGGCGTCCATCATCAACCTCGCGGCCGGGCAGGTGTCGATTCGCTTCGGCGCGCGCGGGCCGAATCTGGCGACGTGCACGGCGTGCACGGCGTCGGCCCACGCGATCGGCGAGGCGACGGAGATCATCCGCCGCGGCGACGCCGACGTGATGATCGCGGGCGGATCGGAGGCGTCGATCACGCCGATGAGCGTCGGCGGCTTTGCCGCGATGCGCGCGCTGTCGACGCGCAACGACGAGCCGACGAAGGCGAGCCGGCCGTTCGACAAGGCGCGTGACGGCTTCGTCATCGGCGAGGGCGCCGGCATGGTGATTCTCGAGGAGCTCGAGACGGCGCGGCGGCGCGGGGCGGCGATCTACGCGGAGATCGCCGGCTACGGCCTCTCGGGTGACGCGTATCACCTCACCGGCCAGCCCGAGGACGCCAACGGCGCCGTTCGCTCGATGCGGATGGCGATCCGGAAAGCCGGCATCACGCCCGATCAAATCGACTACGTGAACGCCCACGGCACGTCCACGCCGATCAACGATCCGACCGAGACGCTCGCCGTGAAGACGACGTTCGGCGAGCACGCGTACAAGCTGGTGATGTCGTCGACGAAGTCGATGACGGGGCATCTGCTCGGCGCGGCCGGCGGGCTTGAGGCGGGCATCACCGCGCTCGCCGTGCGCGAGCAGATCGCGCCGCCGACGATCAACCTCGACGAGCCGGATCCCGGCTGCGATCTCGACTACGCGCCGAACGCGAAGCGCCCGATGCGCATCCGCTACGCGCTCTCGAACTCGTTCGGCTTCGGCGGCACGAACGGGACGCTGCTGTTGAAGAGATATGAGGGATGACTCGTGCCATTGGGCCATTGGGCCATTGGGTCATCGGGCTATTGATTCACGGTGGCGCCCACTTCCCAATAGCTCAATGGCTCAATAACCCAATGACCCAATGAAAATCGCCGTTTGCATTAAGCAGGTCGTCACGCGTGAGTGGCAGGTCCGCGTGAACGAATCGAAGACCTGGGTGCGCGATCAGGACGCGTCCTGGGAGCTGAACGAGCCCGACGCGTACGCGCTCGAAGAGGCGCTGCGGCTGAAGGAAAAGCACGGCGGGGAAGTCGTCGTGATCTCGGCCGGGCCGGCCCGCGTGACGCAGGTGATTCGTGAAGCGCTGGCGCGCGGCGCGGACCGCGCGATTCACGTGAGCGGCGACGACCTGGCAACCGCCGACGCGTTCCGCGCGGCCACGGCCCTGGCGTCCGCGCTCAAGGACGAGCAGGTCGATCTCGTCCTCACGGGCCTGCAGTCCGACGACCAGGGCTTCGCGCAGGTCGGCGTCATCCTCGCCGAGAAGCTCGGCATGACGCACTCCACGATCATCATGGAGGTGCAGGTGCAGGACCCTTCGACAGGCTCAGGGCAGGCCGCGAAGCTGCGCGTCAAGCGCGAGCTCGAGGGCGGCTGGTTCCAGTGGGTCACGATGCCGCTGCCGGCCGTGCTCACGATCCAGAGCGGCATCAACCAGCTGCGCTACGCGACGCTGAAGGGCATCATGGCGGCGAAGAAGAAAGAGATTCGCAGCGTCGCCGCGCCGGCGGCCGGCGCCCCGCGCCAGCGCATCGTCTCCGTCTACGTGCCCGAGAAAGCCAAGCAGACGCGGATCCTTGCCGGCACGCCGGCTGAGGCCGCCAGGGAACTGGTCAAGGTCTTGAAGGAAGAGCGGATCATCGGATGATTCTCGTCATCGCCGAACAGAAGGACAACGTCCTCAACCGCGCCTCGTGGGAGGCCGTCGCTGCCGCGCAGCAGATCGGCGGCGGGAAGGACGTCAAGGTCGTCGTGCCCGGCGCGAGCGTGGGCGCGCCAGCCGGGGAGATCGCCGCGGCCGACGTCGCCGAGGTGATCGCGCTCGAGCACGCGGCACTGGCCAGCTACACGGCGGACGGTCATGTCGCGGCGCTCGCGGCGCTCATCACCGCCGAGTCGCCCGCGCTGGTGGTGCTGCCGCACACGTATCAGACCCGTGACTTCGCGCCGCGCCTGGCGGCCCGGCTCGACCGCGCGATGGCGACCGACTGCGTCGCCGTCAAGACGCCGGGCGCGTCCCCGGTGTTCACGCGGCCGATGTTTCAGGGCAAGGTCAGCGCGGACATCGTGCTCGAGGGCCCCGCGCCGCACTTCGTCACGTTCCAGATCAGCGCGATCCGCGCCGACTCGGTCAAGAAGGGCAGCGGCGCGCCGGTCCGGACTGTTGCCGCGTCGATCGATCCGTCAGCAATTCGGCAGGCGCCCGAAGCGCCCTTCCGCGAAGCCAAGCAAGCCGTCGACCTTTCCGAAGCCGAGCGCATCGTCGCCGTCGGCCGCGGGATCAAGGGGCAGGAGCACATCGCGATCGCCCAGCAGCTCGCCGAGGCGCTGGGCGCCGAGGTCGCGGCGTCGCGGCCGATTTGCGACGCCGGCTGGCTGCCGATGGAACGTCAAATCGGCAGCTCGGGCCAGACGGTCGCGCCCAAGCTCTACCTCGCGCTCGGCATCTCCGGCGCGATCCAGCACGTCGTCGGCATGAAAGGCGCCCGGACGATCGTCGCCGTCAACAAGGACGCCGAAGCCCCAATCTTCGAGGTCGCCGACTACGGCATCGTCGGCGATCTGTTCGAGGTCGTGCCCGCAATCATCGCCGCACTGAAATGACCCCTGCTGAAACGACCCCTGGGGTCGTTTCTCGCATTTTGTAAACTCGAGTTGTCGGTGTGGTGTCATTCTTGCGCTATGCGGGCGTGGCTCATCGCGATTCTGGCCGTCGCCGCGCTTGCCCCCTCCGAGCAGCGCTCCAATCAGCCGCGTGTCCGTTCCTCGACCGGTGACGCGCTCGACCGATACGTCGGCGGCGACTATGACGGCGCCATTGGACAACTGACGTATCTCGGCGGCTTCAGTACCGTCGACGCCGACGAGTGGATCCGCAAGGGCGGCACCGCGGAGGCCGATCGACGCCGGCTGATCGCTGCATCGCTCGCGCTCGAGGTGACGGCGGCCAAGGACGCGTGGCCCACCACACTCATCGAGTGGGCGTGCGACGCGTTCCGCCTGTCTGGCCCGCCGACGGCAAACGAGGCGCTGTGGATGCGCGCGTCGGTGTCGCTCGCGGAAGGCGACGGCATGTGGGCGATCCTTTCGCCCACGGCACACCTCGGCCACGCGCTGCAGCGCTTTCCCGACGATCCGCACCTGAAGCTGGCGCGCGCGTTCGTCGCCGACGCCGTCGCCTCGCAACCGGCCGTCACGACCGGCAGCACGCAGACCGATCAGACGCCGGTCGCCTTCGATCGCCTCGCCGCGCGGACGCTCGACGGCGCCCCCGACGCCGCCGCGCG
>DATEGZ010000040.1:0-8779 GCA_035279905.1 Vicinamibacterales bacterium | reverse complement strand
GTACAGCGTTTCCGGGCGGAGCGACATCTCGTTGGCGTAGCCCAAACCCTTCTTGTAGAAGAAGTCCAGTTGGTCCCACGCGTTCCGTTCATCGGCCGAAAGGTTTGCCGGCGGCGGCTGGTTGGCGACGAGCGCCTTCTGGATATCGGCTGGAACCGTGGCTGCCATGTTGGTGGAGATGCCGAGCAATCCGGCCGGCTTTTGTACCGCCATGACTTCGGACACCGCATTTCCCCAGTCGCCGCCTTGCGCCACGTACTTCGTGTAGCCGAGTCGCTGCATCAACGTCGCCCAGGCTTTCGCGATGGTGATCGGCGTCCAACCGGGCGCCGTCGGCTTACCGGAGAATCCGTAGCCGGGGAGCGATGGGATCACCACGTGAAACGCATCGTCCGCGCTTCCGCCGTGCTCGGTTGGATTGGTGAGCGGTTCGATCACTTTCATCTGTTCGATGATCGAGCCGGGCCATCCGTGCGTGATGATGAGCGGCAGCGCATTTGCGTGCTTGGACCGCACGTGGATGAAATGAATGTCGAGCCCGTCGATGTTGGTGATGAAGTTCGGCAGCGCATTGATCCGCGCCTCGACCTTGCGCCAGTCGTACTCGGCCCAACGGTGTGCGAGCGATTGCATCGTCGCGAGCTGCACGCCCTGCGTGTTGTCTGCGACCGTTTCGCGATCGGGCCACTTGGTGGCGATGATGCGCTTGCGCAGGTCGGCGAGGTCGGCGTCGGGCACGTTCACCCGAAACGGGCGAATGTCCGGGTTGCCGACGAGCGTCGGCCGAGTGGGTTCAGTCATGGTGCTGGTCATTTGCCTAACCCTCCAGGAGGAGCCGAGTAATCCGAGCGAGCCTGCGGCAACGGTGGCTGCTACGGTCTCGCAGAATTGGCGTCGATCGACGGCGGGCGACATGCGTGGCCTCCACTTGTGGTGAGCGCGAAAGACGGTCGCGGCGCTGCGTCTCGCGCCGGCCGTTAGACTCGCGGTCTACCTTGATATTCGTTAGGCGTCCAGCGCGCCGCCGGATGCCATCGGAGCGGATGCGCATGGCCGGCGTGCGATCCGGTTGCCGGCCGCGTCGCGATGCGCTACGTTGAATACAGTCGCGGTGAAGTCACCAGCGCGATGTACTTCTTGCCGGCGCTTCTGGCGACGCCCCCACCGACGAGGCGCGCCATGCCCGATCATCGCCAGGAAGCCTTCCCGATCCTCGACCGCGGCCAGCAGCGCGCGTTTCCTACCGCGCCGAGGGGCGGATATCTCCCTCTGGACCTCGACGACGATTGTCCATGGCGAATGAGCCAGTCCACGCGCCGCAAGAGCGCCACGGTCAAGATCGGCACATGGGTGCTGCTTGGCCTGCTCGCGTTTCTCGTCGCTCGCGTGCTGATGTCGCGATGAGGCGAGGCCGGCGAACGCGGGCCGCGAGGCGAGAGGGCGCGGCGGCACTGCGTTAGGCCTGGGCCGCGGCGAGCACGCGAGGGCCGCGCCTGGTCGCACGAGTCCCGGAGTGTCCCATCACACCCTGCGCTGACGTCCGGTACTCTGAAATGTCGAAACCTTCCGGGTCGATCATGGCCTGGACTGCGCATCCACTGATGAGACTCACGGCGATGGCGCCCAGCCCCTCGGGCGTCACGCTCCTGAACCTCGCCGGATCCGCCCGCAACACATCCTCGGCGAATGTTCGAAATGCCGCGCGATAGCTCGAGAGCGCGGTGCTGACTTTCGTGCGCACGCGGCTGTGTCGCGAGCCGAGCGCCCAGTACTCGAAGAACAGCCGCATGCGGCGCGGCTCCTGCGAGAGGCGATCCATCTCCTGCCGGATCGCGGCAACAAACCGATCGCGTGCGTCCGGAAGCTGAAGGACTTGTTCGGATACAGTGAGGATGAAGGTCGTCTCGAGCACGCGATCGAGCAGCGCAGTGACCAACTCATCCTTGCGTTTGAAGTGAAAGAGGACGAGGCCATGGCTGAGCTTCGCCCGGTCCGCAACCGCTCGCACGGTGAGTCCGTCGATCCCGTTTCGCGAGGCCACGGCGTGTGCCGCCGTCAGGATCTGCTCGCGGCGAGTTTCCTCTGATGCTTTCTGTCCCGGCATGCGCCATTCTCCTGTCGGTAGTGGCTGATCGTCTATTGACCTGTTGTCCAATGCATGTTACCATGTATTAACCGCTTGGTCAATACCGGCGCGTGCACCCTGGAGAGCGGTTTGGAGGGCAGCCGCGCACCCAATGAACTGGAAGCCCTCGGGGCCCGGCTCTCCGGTGATGCGTAGGCAGGGTCCCTCGTGAAAGAGAGCTGTGTATGCTGTATGCAACTGCGACGACCAGGAGCGCCCCGGTCTTTGGTTTGCGGCGCGAGATCGACAAACTCTTCGAGGATACGTTCGGCCGCGGTCCGACCGGGCAGCACGCGTGGATCCCGGCGGTCGATGTCTGCGAGACCGACAAAGAGCTGACGTTCGTCGTCGAGCTGCCGGGGATGAACGCGGAGGAAGTCGACGTCAGTGCTCTCGACGGGGTCTTGACCATCCAGGGTGAGCGCGTCGATGAGCGGACGGTTGGGCAGGACGAACGATATCACCTCCTCGAACGAAACTACGGATCGTTCCTGCGACGCTTCCAACTGCCACCGGGGCTCGACGGCGAGAAAATCCTCGCCGATGTCGCAAACGGCGTGTTGCGGGTGCACGTTCCGAAGTCAGCGGTCTCGAAGCCGAGGAACGTCCATGTCACCGCCGGCACGGGCGCGACATCGCCCGCGCCGCAGAGCCTCAACGGCGGCTCGAACGCTGCGGCACCGGCGGCCATGGCGGTTCAGTCGCGTCAATCGGACTAACGGCCTAACGCGGTAGCGCCGCGTCGGCGAACGGCACCGCGGCACGCAGCGCGGAGGGCGGCGCAGGTCTGTGACCTGCGCCGTCGTTCGTTCACCGAGCGTCCGTTAGGCTTGTGGCACCACGGGGGCTCAGGCGCCGGCGCGCCACGCCTCGCGCCCGAACAGCGCGGCGCTGGCATGGCACGAGTCGTAGTGCTCTGCCCAGCGCCGAAGCACCGCCGTCGCCTCGCCGGCGCTGAGATGACGCTCGCGCCTGAGCCGCGGAATAGCCAACGACATGCTCGTCACACCCCGACCGCGAATCGAGTCCAACAGGGCGTAGCATGAGTGTTCGAGCGGCGTGACAGACATGAGCCCGTCCTCTGCAGTGGTGTAGATCAGGCCCGACCCTCGGTTGGTGGCACGCATCGTGGAAGACGCAAACTGAACACGGAGCCTTTGCCCACCACGCTGGTCGCCGTCAGATCGCCTCCCATCTCGCGCGCAAAACTGCGGCTGATCGCGAGGCCGAGGCCGGTGCCATCGGCTTTCCGCGTGAGCGTGCTGTCGAGCTGCACGAACGGTTGGAAAATCAGTTCCAGCTTGTCCTGCGGGATGCCGATGCCGGTGTCGGCGACGCGGATGATGACGTCGGCTTCGGCCGGAACGCATGCGAGCGTGATCAGTCCGCCCGCATCGGTGAACTTCATCGCGTTGGACAACAGGTTGAGGACGACCTGCCGCACGCGAGCCCCGTCGGCATGCACCAGCACCGCGGCGTCGCACGATGTGTATTCGTATCGCAACTCCTTCCGCTGCATCTGGACACTGGCTAACGCGGTGGCCTCCGCGAGCACCTCGTGCACCGTGAGGTCGGTCAGCTGGAGGTCGACGTGCCCCGCTTCGATCTTCGCGAATGCAAGGACGTCCTCGATGAGGCCGTGGAGGTGCCGTTGGCTCTCCTCGATTCGCCGGAGGTGTTTGCGTTGCGCTTCGGTGACCGGGCCGTTGATCTCCAATTGCATGATCTGTACGTAGCCCAGAATCGCGTTGAGTGGCGTGCGAAGCTCGTGGCTCATCGTCGCCAGGAACTCACTCTTTGCGCGGTTTGCAGCCTCCGCCACCAGGCGAGCCGTGGCCATGTCTCGATAGTGCGTGGCCGCTTCGATGGCGAGCGTGGCCCGGCGCGCGAATTCCTCCGCAACCACAAGGTCATCTCGCGAGAAGCGGCGCGCAGACCCCGAACGCGTCGAGGCGAGGGTGATGGCGCCGAGGATGCGATCGCCGGAGCGCAATGGCACCGTGACGATGGATCGGGGGTCGAGTGCACGGACGCGGACGAGATCGTCGTCGACCCACGCGCCGGACTCCAGGTAGGACGGCGGCACGTCCTCGAGCAGGAGCGGCTGACCCGTGCGTATTACCGTCGCAACCGGATGCTCGGGTGCGATCGCGACCCGTGTTGCCGCCGGCCCGCTCAGTCCGTTCGGATCGGCCTCGTGGTAGACGACTTCAGCGCGCAGCACTGCTCCGTCCGGCTGGCTCACGTCGACGATGCACCATTCGGCGATCGCCGGGACGGCAATCGACGCGATCGCTTCGATGGTCGCGTCGTAGCCGACCGAACGCGCGAACACGCCGGTCGCTTCCGTTAGGAAGCGCTCGCGCCGCTCGAAATCCCGGCGGGCCGTGATATCCTGAATCGCGAGCAAGATGAGCGGCGCGCTGCCGCCGTCGAAGGCAATGCGCCGCCCGTTCAGCATCACGACGCGCCGCCCGATTGCGGGGAACACGTGCTCGACTTCGACATCAGTGAGCCCCGTCTCGCTCCGCACCACATCCTCCAGCAGGCGGCGCATCGGCGGGATGTCCCATTGTCCGTCGCCTAACTCGAACAGCGAGCGCGCGCCGGTCTCGGCAGCGGTCGTCTGGAACATCTCGTAAAACGCTCGATTGGCGCGCTGCACCTGGAACGAGGCATCGATGACGAGGAGCGGCTCGCGAACGGTCTCGATGATGGCCTCGGCGTAGCGGCGTGCCTCGTCGATTTGCTCGGCGTGGTGTTTGCGCTCGTCGATGTCCTGGTAGACGATCACAACACCGGTGATCATTTGCTCGGCGGTTTTGTAGGGGCGGATGAGCATCGAGTACCAGCACCCCCGGGTGTCGCGCACTTCCCGCTCCCGCACAGCGAGTGTGGTGACGACCTCGGCGATGAGCTTCTCGAGGTCCGGGACGTCGACGTTCGCGTGAAGATCGCCGATGCGCCGGCCGACATCGCTGGGCACGATGTTCATGAGGCGTTCGGCGCCCGCGGTAAAGCGGCGGATGCGCAGATCGGTCCCGACGATTACGGCGGGGATGTGCATGCTGGTGAGGAGATTCGTCAGGTCGTCGTTGAGGGTGCCGAGCTCGCCGTTCCGAGCGCGCAGCTCATCATTGAGCGTCGCCAGCTCCTCGTTCGCCGACTGGAGCTCTTCCTTCGCCGTCTCCAGCTCTTCATTCGTGCTCTGCAGCTCTTCGTTGGCGGATTGCACCTCTTCGTTCGCCGCTTGCAGCTCGCCGATGGCGAGTCCGTGCTCGTCCGCGATTTCCTGCAGCTGGCGCTGGGCGGCGTCCAGCTCCTGGGCGAGGTCACCGCCCGCGCCATCCATTCGCCTAACAGAGCCGTGCGTGCCTTCGCTGCGCCGGCGCACACGGCGCTCGCGTGCGCGGCGCCGTGTCGCGATCGCGCGGTCGACATCCTCGAACAGCACCACGAAGAACTGGGCGGCCGAGGAGAGAACCTTGAATGGAATGACCTCGAGGTCGACATATCGGGGACCGGCATCGTCGTGGACCGGAATGCTCTCTGCGCGCACGACGTCAGCGTCCCTGCGCGCCGTGTTGATGGCCGCCCGCAGCTCGGCGCGGAGATCGTGCCTAACCATCCCGAGCAGGTCGTAGCTCGCCGTACCGGCCGCGGGCTCGAGATACGCACCGGTGCGCCCGCGGAACTGCACGACCTGCAGTTGGTCATCCACGACGACGCCGGCAGGCGCGTAGGTGCCGAGTACGATCTGGTCGGCGGCGCGCTGCGGTTCGGTCGCCGATTGCGTCCGGCGTGCCTCTTTCACCGAGAGGACGGTTTGCGCATTCGGCTTCCGGGAAGCGGGGAAGTTCAGGTAGTGCGGGCGGCCGGGCGTCTTCTGTCGAGCGTAGACACGCAAATGCTTGTCCAAGGGGGCGAACATCGCGGACGCGACGCCGACCGACTCGGAGTTCCCGAGTACCAGGATGCCGCCGGGTTTCAACGCGTAGTGAAAGAGCGCGAAGATCCTCTCGTGCAAGTTAGGCTGCAGATAGATGAGCACGTTGCGGCAGCTGATGAGATCCAGCTGCGAGAATGGGGGATCGCTCGTAATGTTTTGCGGTGCGAACACGCACAGCTCCCGGATCGCCTTGGCGACGCGATATCCGTGCGCTTCCCTGACGAAGAAACGACGCAGGCGCTCGGGCGAGAGGTCGGTCTCGATGGCGTGCGGATAGAGTCCCGCGCGGGCGCTCGCAATGGCGGCGTCGCTGAGATCGGTGGCGAACACCTGGATCGGCGTCGTGAGTCTGGAATTGCCGAGCGATTCGACGATCGAGATCGCAACCGAGTACGCTTCCTGGCCGGTGGCACATCCGGGCACCCACACACGAATCGGCTCGTTCGGCTCCCGTCGTTTCAGCAACTCGGGGAAGATCGACTTCGAGAGGACGGCGAACAGGTCTGGATCGCGGAAGAATCGCGTGACGCTGATGAGGAGGTCCGCGTACAGGGCGTCCACTTCTGCCGCGTTGCGTTGGAGTAGCTCGACGTAATCGTCGAAGGCGTCGGCGTTGCCCATCACCATGCGTCGCAGGACGCGCCGCTGGACCGTGCCGATCTTGTACTGGGCAAAGTCGACGCCGGTCCGTTGCCTAACGATATCGAGTATCGGGGCGAGCGCGGCGGCGGATTGCGTTGCCGGCACGGAGTCGGGCGGACGATCGCCGGGCGGGCGGCCGATGCGCGTCAAGTGCGTAGCGATGTCGGCGGGCGGTAGAACGAAGTCCACACAGCCGGTCGCGGCGGCGGCGCGAGGCATTCCGTCGTAGCCGGCGGACGCGGGGTTCTGCGCGAAGGTCGTCCCGCCCGCGGCCTTGATGGCCTCCAGTCCCAAGGCACCATCAGAGCCGGTGCCGGAGAGCACCACGCCGACTGCATCGTTGCCGTGCACGTCGGCGACGGAACGGAAGAACACATCGATCGATCGGGCCGGGCCGCTGGTCCGCTCGCGCGGGGCAAGCTTGAGATGTCCGTCGGCCAGCGTCATCTGGACGCCGGGAGGAATGACGTAGGCGTGGTCAGCCTCGACGCGCTGCCCGTCGGTGGCCTGCATCACCGGGATGGTCGTCGCGCGCGCGAGCAGCTCGGCGAGAATGCTTTCGTGTGCCGGATCGAGGTGTTGGACGAGTACGTACGCCAGACCCGAGTCGGCGGGGAGCCGGCCGAGCAACTGCGTGAGTGCCTCGAGACCGCCCGCCGAGGCTCCGACGGCGATCACACGGACGGGGCGTCCGTCGTCCGTGCGCGCTGAGGTCGTGCTGACGGCTGCGGTGGCGCTCACGGGACGTGCTGCCTAACGGGCGCGGGCGGTGCGTGGCGCGTCGCCGGCAGGCGGCCTCCGATGGACATCGACGAACGGCGAATCGCCAAACGCTGTGGCATTGCACACGCTCTCGATTGGAGCGGCGTCGCCAGAAGCGCCGGTGAGTCTTGGGTGCGGCAGGTCGCAATCTGGTGGACTTGCTTGCGACATCCTTCACCATCGAGCATCGAGCGCCGGCCGTCAACGTCTCCGGGGAGCGTTAGGCAACGTGCATCTCACGGGACATGGCCGGGCGCGGTGCGCACCCGGCCATCGAGTTTCCAATTCGTCACGGCGTCGGTGGCGCCAGGTTTCCGCACGCAACTACCGTTTCCGGGTTGGCGGCAGAAGCGCGCACGCTCACGTAGTAGCTGCCGACGGTCGGCGTTTCGACCTGGATCGTCGCGACCGACGACCCATGGCCATCGCCCTCGATCGTCACCGGCTGATACGATTGGGCGTCACCGAACAGTCCGTCATCGGCGCCGCACTTGCCGCGGTGGACCGCCCACGGATGCACGCCGCCCGGTGCGGCGTTGGACACGTCGAGCGATACCGTCGTTTTGCCGTTAGTCGTGCTCGGCGCCATGGACGCCGACCCCTTCATCTGAACTGCGCCCGCGAGGTCGGACGGACTGGCGAGATTGGCGTGCCAGCGCGAGTTCAGATTCACGTCGCCGTTGCTGACTTGGACGGCGTGTTGATGGTGGAACGGATTACAGCCCCACACCGCGAACACGACAGCGGCCAGGGTGACGAGTCGGGCAGTGCGCATACATCCTCCAATGTGAGCGTGCTCGAACGATCGGTATCAATCGCCGTGACGGCAGCGCCCCGCACGGCGAGACCGGCTGAAGTCGGATTGACCAAGCGACCAATGAATAGTACCACATATTGATCAATTGGTCAATATGCGGGTGAGCTACGGCTGCATTCGGGATCGCGGACATGCGGGAAAGCGGGAAGCGCTGCCGCTTCCCCCAGCGCAGCGCCTCCCCCAGCGAGCGTGAGCGAGCGCTTCCCGCTTCCCGCGTCTCAGCGATCACAAACTCAAGCGTGGTCCAGTAGATTGCACACAGCCCTGGAACCGCGCGGCGCCGCCGAGTCGCACCACGGTCCCCATCATCCGAGGACCCAATGTCGAAATCCCTGAATTCCCCGGACGCGGCGAATGCCCGATAATGCGTCCAACCGGACGTCAGCGATTCCTCTCGCGCGTCTTCGCGCGCCGATCCGAACGAGCGGATGACCTGCTCGCCGGGCCGATTCGCGGCGAGCTGTTAGGCGTCGACCATCAGGCC
>DATEGZ010000039.1:0-3346 GCA_035279905.1 Vicinamibacterales bacterium | reverse complement strand
CAGGCGTGGCGCCGGTGCCCGGTCCGGCAGTTTGCGCGGTACGTCCCGACGCCGTCATGCGGGTCGCGGCTTCCCCGCCGTACGCGGGCGGCATCGTGTGCCCGCCGGTTTGCATCGGCGGGATCGCGCCAGAGGTCGGACCGCCGGGCCACGTGCCTGCCGCCATCGTCCCCGTGGCCATTGGCCGCGACGGCGTGTGCAGCAGCTCGGTCGGGCCTGACGGGTTGTAGGTCGCCGCCATCGGCAATCCGGCGAGACACCGCGAGAACGCCTCGTAGAATTCCACCGCGGACTGGAAGCGATCGGCCGGCGCCTTCGCGAGCGCGCGCTGCACGACCTGATCGGCCCACGTCGGCAGATCGGATCGCAGGAGCGCGATCGGCGTCGGCGGATCGTTCACCTGCGACTGCGCCATCGCAAACGGCGTGTCTCCCTTGAACGGCAGCTTCGCGGTGGTCAGGCGATAGAAGACGACGCCGAGCGCGTACAGGTCGGCGCGCGCGTCGATCTCGTGACCGAGCACCTGCTCGGGTGCCATGTAGGCGGGCGTGCCCATCATGAAGCCGGCGCTCGTGAGGTGTTCCGAGCCGCTCACGCGCGCGATGCCGAAGTCCATGATCTTGACCGCGCCCGACTCGGTCATCATCAGGTTGGCGGGCTTCAGATCGCGATGAATGACGCCCATGCTGTGCGCGTGAGCGAGCGCGGTGAGCGCCTGCATGCAGAGCTCGGCGGCGCGTTGCGGCGACAGCGCGCCCATGCGCTCGACGAGATGCTCGAGCGTCTCGCCGCGCACGAACTCCATCACCATCATCCACTGCCCGTCGTGCTGGAAGAGCTCGTAGATCGTGGCGATGCCCGGATGGCTGAGGCGCGCGACCGTGACCGCCTCCGCGCGAAAGCGCTTGGCGATCTCGGGGTCGTTCAGCTCGGAGTTGAGAACTTTGATCGCGACTTCACGATGCAGAATCTCGTCGACGGCGCGATAGACGGTGCCCATGCCGCCGCGTCCGATGCGGTCGAGGACGTGATATTTGCCGATGGTGCTGCCGACCATGTCTTGTCCCGGCGGGCGTCCCGAACGAGAAGGGGCAGTCTAGGCCGCTCGTCCCGCCTTGTCAATTTTGACGCGGAGCGAGGTCTTCGACGGCATAAAAATCGAGCGCGCCGGCGCGTCCGCGCAGGGTGCGCGATCCAAGCGGCCGGACCTTGATGGCGTCCTTGACGGCGACATAAGTCGCGCCGGAGATGACTATTTCGCCGGGGCCGGCGATTTCGTCCTCGATTCGCGCCGCCGTGTTGACGACGTCGCCGAGCACGGTGAACTCGCGGCGCCGCGGCGACCCGATGTCGCCCGTCAGCGCCAGGCCGCTCGCGATCGAGATCCGCATCTGCAGCTTCGGGCCCTGGCTCTGCAGATTGAGCTCGGCAAGCCCGGCGCGCATCGCGATCGCGGCCTTGACCGCGTGCATCGCGTGATCGACTTGATCGAACGGCGCGCCGAAGACCGCGAGCAACGCGTCGCCAAGAAACTTGTCCAGCGTGCCCTCGTGGTCGAACACGATGTCGGTCATGCGCGTAAGAAAGCCGTTCAACAGCGCGGCCGACGCGGCGGGCGGCAGCTGCTCGCAGAGCGTCGTGAAGCCGACGATGTCGCAGAACATCACCGTGACCTCGCGCTCCTGCGCGCGCATCCCTGCGTCGGCATCCGTCGCCTGCAGAATCCGGCTCACGACCGACGGCGAGTGGTAGCGCTGCAGGCGCTCGCGCCGACGCGTTTCTTCGAGCAACTGGCTCGAGAGGCGGGCCTGCTCGATCGCGACGGCGGCCGCGTTGGCGAGCGCGGTGAAGGCGTCGAGATCGGCCGGGCCGAAGCGCGCGCTCTTCGAGCTGTCCACGTAGAGCACGCCGATTACGTCGTCGTGGCTCCAGAGCGGCGCGCACATGAACGCGCGGATGTTGAAGCGCAGGATGCTGTCGCTCACGCCGAGCCCGGGATCGGTCGTCGCGTCCGCGGCGAGCACCGCCACGCGCTCGTGCATGACGCGCCGTACGACCTGACGGCTGAGCGTCGCGTTGGTCGGTAGCGAGCCGTCGCGATGGCGCATCACGCGCGCCGACAAGCCCTCGTCCGCCGAGTCGCGCAGCATCAGAAACGCGCGCTCGGCCGGTACCGCTTCGAACGCGAGATCGACGACGCGGTTGAGGATCTCGGTGAGCGAGCGGCTGCCGAGCAGCGTGCGCCCCATCTCGGCGAGCAGGCGCACCAGGTGCGCGTTGCCCGACCCCGCGGGCGGCTCGGTGAGCGGCCGGTAGATCGTGCCGGGCCCTTCCGACACTTCGTGGCCTTCCGACAGCAGTTCCGTCTCGGGCACGCGTTGCTCGAGCGTGAACATGACCTCACCGAGCTTCAGATGACTGCCGGGCGTCAGCTCCGTTTCATCCTGCACGCGCGCGCCGTTGACGAACGTGCCGAAGCGGCTGTTCGCGTCCTGGACGTAGCACTTCCCTTCCACCGCGCGCACGCTGGCGTGCCGCCGCGAGACGCTGGCGTCGCTGATGACGAGATCGCACGCCGGCAGCCGCCCGATGAGCGTCGCGCCGGGCCGCAGCTCGTGGGTCTTCTCCGTTCCGTGGTCGTCGTAGTGAAGGATGAACATCGCGGGCGCTGCCGCTTACTTGTCGGTGGCCGGCGGCCGATCGACCTTGAGGCCGGTCCGCGTCTCGAAGGTGTCGAGAATCGTCTGCCAGTTCGAGTCCTCGAGGCGCAAGATCACGAAGTCCGTCTTCGACTGCAGCACCAGCCAGTGCCGCGTGCCGCGCTGCAGGAAGCCCGAGAAATCGAGCGCGGGCGACGGGCCAGGCAGCGACTGATCCCACTTCGGATTCTTCGCGCGCACGTACGTCGCGCGCGCGAGCCGCTTGTACGGCTCGAGCGCGAGCGCCTCGTCCTTGCGCGATCGCACCTGAATCTGGCCGCCGCCGAAGACCAGCCGCGCGTCCTCGTCGGTCGTCTTGTCGCCGTTGACGCGGAAGAACCTGACGTCGTTGATCACGACAGTCGTGTCCAGGGCGGGCGGCGCCGGGCGCGGCGTCGGCGTTGGGCTCGGGGGCACGCCGCGTGCGCCCGGAGTTGGTGAGGCGGCAGGCGGCGGGATTCCCGCGCGCGGTGCGCCTGGCGTCGCTGCCGGCGCGGATGTGGATGTCGGTGTGGGCGCGGGCGTCGACGTCGCTGCAGACGTCGCCGCGGGCGTGGTCGCCGGCGACAAGGTCGCGAGCGGCGTCACTTCGGCTGTTGGTGTTGCGGACGCCGCCGGCGTGGACGTCGGCGTCGGCGTGGACGCCA
>DATEGZ010000038.1:0-15625 GCA_035279905.1 Vicinamibacterales bacterium | reverse complement strand
TGGGTACCTGCACGCGCTCGAGCAGGATCTGGCGGCGATCGACACGAAGGTGGCGAGCGCCGACGCGACGGCGCGCCTCGATTTCGATCGCGATCGTGGCCTGGCGTGCCTGCTCACGGCGCACAAGAACGGCGACGTGCAGGCGCGGCTGCCCGCGCTGCTCGAGGCCGTGCGCGCGCTGCAGGGCGACAAGACCTTCGATCGATCCGTCGAGACCGGCGCGGAGTACCTCAACTCCGCGCGGGCGCTCGCACGCCAGGGCGGGTTTCAGGTCGTGACGTACGGCCACACGCACCTGGCGAAGAAGGTGCCGCTCGACAACGGCGCCGTGTATTTCAACTCGGGCGCGTGGGTCGATTTCATGCAGTTCCCGGCGGCGATCATCTCCGGCCCGAATGACGTGGCCCAACAGCAGCTGCAATCGTTCGTCGAGGCGGTGGGCACCGGCGGGCTCACGCCGTTCGTGATGTTTCAGCCGACGTATCTGCGATTCGATCTGGACGCGAGCGGCCAGCTCGTGAACGCCGATCTGTACGACTACAGCGAGACGGGCTCGCTGTAGGGGCGCCAGGAGCGGTAAGGATGCCTGACAGGCTCGAAGCGGTCGTCATCGGCACGGGATTCGGCGGCGGCATCAACGCGTGCCGCTTGAGCAAGCGCTGGCCCGGCAAAGTGCTCGTGCTCGAGCGCGGCAAGCGCTACCCGATGGGCGCGTTTCCGCGCACGCCGCACGACTTCGCGCAGAACTTCTGGAACCTGCCCGGCGAGCAGCACGCGCGCCCGGAGAAGATGCGGCAGGCCGAGTCGCACGGGATGTTCGACGTCCGCAATTTCAAGAAGATGGACGCGGTGCTGTGCGCCGGCCTCGGCGGCGGATCGCTGATCTACGCGAACGTGTTCCTGCGCCCGCCCGATGAGGTCTTCGACGACCGCTGGCCGGCGTCCTGCAAGAAGGCGAAGCTCGAGCCGTACTACGCGGTGGCCAAGGAGGTGCTCGGCGCGCGGCCGATCCCGCAGAACGGCGACCCGCGGCGCCGCATGATCCGCACGGAGCTCTTTCAGCAGGTGGCGAAGGCCAACGGCCGCACGTCGCACATGCTCGACATCAACGTCTTCTTCGGCAACGATTTCAACAACCCGCTGCCGATTGGCGAGCAGGATCGCAATCGCTACGGGGCGGTGCAGACGTCGTGCGTGTACTGCGCGGAGTGCGACGCGGGTTGCAACTACCACTCGAAGAACACGATCGATCTCAACTACCTCTACGTCGCCGAGCATCGCTACCAGGCTGACGTGCGCACCGAGCATCTCGCGCAGCAGATCGTTCCGCTCAACGTGAGCGGCCAGGACGACGTGCAGGCGGACGGATCGCACGGATACCGCGTTGCGTTCCTCGATCTGAGCGGGCGCAAGACCCTCTCCGTGCTGACCAACCGCGTCGTCGTCTCCGCGGGCACGCTGGGATCGACCGAGCTGCTGCTGCGGTGCCGGCGCGACACGCTGCCGCGCGTGAGCGCGCGTCTCGGCCACCGGTTTTCGGGCAACGGCGACTTCCTGGGCTTCGTGATCGGGACGAAGAATCCCGCGGAGCCCAACTACGGCCCGGTGATCACGCAGGGCATCGACTACAACCTGCTCGAGAAGTTCGACCCTGAGCGCGCGTTCATCCTCGAGGACGCGAGCTACCCGGCGTTTCTCGCCTGGTTCGTCGAGGGCATCAAGCCCGGCGTGTTCCGGCTGGGCGCCATCGGCCGGACGATCCGGGCGGTGTTCGACCGGATCACCGGCGGCGCGTCAACCGGCAGCATCGGCTACGCGTTGAGCGACCTGCTGAGCGGCGATCTGTCGTACCACACGGCGGTGCTGCTCTCGATGGGCATCGACAAGTCGAACGGCACGCTGACGCTCGATCGCAACGGCTGCATCGATCTCGACTGGCCGGGCGGGGACAGCCGCGCGCTCTACGACGCGATCAACGGCGCCGGCGACGCATTCAAGCGGGCGACGGGCGCGCCCGACTACCTCCCGATTCCGACGTGGCTGTGGCCGATGCGCAAGAACGTCACCGTGCACTCGCTGGGCGGATGCGTGCTCGCCGACGATCCGTCGAACGGCGTGACCGACGCCAGCCGCGCGACGTTCGGACAGGTGTTCGGGTACAGGAACTTGTTCGTCGCCGACGGCGCGATCGTGCCGACGGCGGTCGGCGCGAATCCCATCGCGACGATCTCGGCGTTGTCCGAAATGGTGGCCGAAGGCATTACGGGCCTCGAGCCTGACGCGAATCTGTAGACGAAGTGACACCTATGGCAGAAGCCGTCTCCGTTCAGTTCACCGAAGACATGAAGGGCTTCGTCGCCTTTGGCGACGCGGGCGACTACCAGCCGGCCTTCGACGCCGGCAAAGCCGCCGGCACGGCCTTCATGTTTCACCTCACGATCAAGGTCCCGGACATCGACTTCTTCGTCCGCGACCCGATGAAGAGCGGCGTGGCCGAGGGCTGGATCGCGTGTGACCGCCTCGGCGGGCAGCGGCCGGTCGAGCGCGGCCTCTTCAACTGCTTCGTGGACGTCGGCGCGCCGGACAAGAACACGCGCAACATGCGGTACCGGCTGTTCTTCCGCGACGGCAGCGGCAAGCCGCTGACGCTCAGCGGTCACAAGGTGGTCGTCGACGACGGGATCCGCAACATCTGGCGCGACACGAGCACGCTGTTCAGCCGGATCTACGACGGGCACGTCGATCAGGCGCAGGAAGCCTCGGCGCCCGTCGTCGCGACCGGCTTGCTGCACATCAAGCCGCTCGACTTCGCGCATCAGATGACGACGTTCAAGTCGGACGGCGGCACGTTCGAGGCGCGGCAGAAAGCGATCGCGACGTTCGGATCGGAGTTCCTCGGCACGCTGTGGGACGTCTACAAACCGCGCGTCGGCTCGATGCTGAAGCATGACGAGGCGTCCCGCCCGATTCCGCTGTTCAGCCTCGAGGGGGTGAAGGACGCGGACACCGCGACCCACTACTTCAGCACGCCGGACAAGATCGGCCTGAGCCTGCTGCGCTTCTCGCGCGGCAAATGCGACGACGTCGTGATGTTGATGCACGGCCTCACGACGTCGAGCGACATGTTCATCATGCCGGAGCACGTCAACCTCGTGAGCTACCTGCTCGATCACGGGTTCACCGACGTGTGGTCGTTCGACTGGCGCGGCAGCATGCGGCACAGCTACGACCTGTTCCCGGGCAGGTTCAACCTGGACGACATCGCGCTCTACGACGTGCCGGGCGCGATCGCGAAGATCCGTGAGGTCGTCGGCCCCGGCCCGCGCATCCACGTGATCTGCCACTGCGTCGGGTCGATCACGTTCATGATGAGTCTCTACGCCGGCCTGATCGACGGCATCACGAGCGTGATCTCGAACAGTGTGTCGCTCACGCCGAAGGTCTCGTCGTGGTCGAACACGAAGCTCGCGTTCTCGCCGTTCCTGATGAACTGGATCCTGCGGTTTCCGAATCTCAATCCGCGATGGAGCTACCTGCCCGGGCCGGGGATTCCGCAGGGGAAAATTCTCGCGAAGCTCGTGTCGCTCGCGCATCCAGAGTGCAAGGTGCCGGCGTGTCACATGGTGAGCTTCATGTGGGGATCGGGCCGGCCGGCCGTCTGGCGGCACGAGAACCTGAGCGACGTCACGCACGAGCGGACGGGCGATCTCTTCGGCGCCGTCAACATCAACTACTACCTGCACATCCGCAAGATGGTGCAGCGCGGCGCGGCGGTGAAGATGGACGAAGTCGACCCGCGCTACCGGCACCTGCCGAACAACTACCTCGATCGCGCGGCCGAGGTGGACACGCCGATCCTCTTCATCACCGGCGAGCACAACCGCGTCTTCTACGACTCGAATCAGATCACGTTCAACACGCTCAAGCGGCTCAAGCCCGACAACAAGCACGAGCTCAAGATCCTGCCTGGCTACGGGCACCAGGACCCGTTCATGGGCGTCAAGAACCACCTCGACGTGTTTCCGATCCTCACGGAGTTTTTGGAAAGGCACCGAGCCTAGACGCCGGCGCGGCGCGCGGCTGCGCGCGCTCGAAGTCCGGCGGCGGCGTCATGGTGATCGCGGCGCGCTTCAACGGGTCGTAGAGAAACACGGCGCCGCGGATCCGCGACGACTCCCACGCGACGATGGGCGCGAAGGCGAGATCCGCCAGCGGGCTCGCGCCGCGGAACTCGGACGAGAAGATCGGCGCTTCCCAGTCCTCGAGCAGGATGTACGGGTGACGGCCGCGCGCCTCGAGCCACGCCACGGCGCGATCGAGCCAAGCGGGATCGAGCACATCGAAGCGCAGCGTGACGCGGCCGGCGTAGTAGCGCACGGTGCCCGAGTGCGCGGACGTCAGAATCACCGCGGACGGCTCCGTGTGCTCGTCGACGATCCTCGCGACCGTCACGTACCGGCGCTCCGTCGGGCCGATCTCGAACACGCCGCGCTGCCTCGCCGTCGCCACGCCGTAGGTGCCGGCCACCACGACGATGGCGAAGACCATGACCGCCGACGCGCGTCCGCGCTCCCGCCAGACGGCCAGCGCGACCGCGGCGGCCACGAAGATCGCCGACCAGGCCGGAAGCAGAAATCTGAGGTACCACCAGGCGTCGTACGGCTCGTACGCCAGATACACCGCGCAGGCGCCCGCGGCGACGATCGCGCAGAGGAGCGACGCGCGCAGACCCGAGGGCCGCGGCCAGAGTCGTGCGATTGGCACGAGCAGCGCGACGATGCCGATGAGCGCCAGCGGCGATGTCTCGATCAGCCAGCCGCCATATCGAAAGAGGTTCTCCGGAATCCGCGCCAGCGAAAACAGCTCGCTCGCGGTGCCGTAGCCCGACGCGGCGACGCCGCCGTACCACCGCGCGTTGAGCCACGCCATGAACACGGCGCCCGGCACCGCGCCCACCACGTACATCACCACCCGCCGCCATCGTCCCGGTCCGGCCAGAAAACCGAGGGCCTCGACGATGAGCCACAGGACTGCCGCGCCCGCGATGAGAAAGAAATTCGGGCGCAGGAGCAGGCCCGCGCTGGCCGTGAGGCCCGCGGCCAGGGCCGATGGCGGTGAGGATCCGAGGAGCAGCAACACGAGCAGCGCGGCGCACGCGGCCGCCGGCACATCCGTCATCGGCCACATCAGCATGAAGAGCAGGGCAGGGCTGGTGGCCACGAGCCACGCGGCGATGAGGCCCGTGGCCGGAGATCGCACGCGCCGGCCAATCGCAAAGGTCAGCCACACGAGCGCGCCGCCGGCCATCGGCGTGATGACAAACGCTGCCGCGTGCCCCCCGACGGACTGCAGCGCGGCCATCGCCAGCGGCAGGCCTGGCGCCGTGACCGGCACGAGCGCCGGCCGGCCGTTCGGCGCGGGACGGTAGCCGAACGGCGAGAAGGTGGCCACGGCGTTCGGCCACGGTGCGTCCGCGGCGAGCGGCACGGGCGTGTCGAGCTGTCCGGCGCGCCACATCGCCGCCTGGCTGACGTACGCGAACGAGTCCGGACCGCTCGCGGTCCACGAGTTTCCCGCGAGACTCACGACGGCAGTGACCAGCGCGAACGCGAGCGCGCAGATGGAAGGCGTGAGCGTGCGCGTGACCGCCGCGGCCATCGCGCGCGTGCCTTGCGCGCCGGCAAGGACTGCGGAGAGCGCCGCCGCGACGATCGCGATCGCGAGCGGCCGCCACACGCTCGACGAGCTGAGCCGGAGTCCGCCGATCACGATCGCGCGGCCGCCCGCGATCCAGATCGCCGCGGCCCACGCGATCGAAATCAGCGCGACGAGCGCCAGTGCGCGGGCGATCCCTCCGCGCGTCATGGCCGGTCGATCACCTGGGCGATCGTGGCGCGCTCGTTGTACACGGGGACGATGATCGAGATCCGTTCGGACACGCTGGCTCGCCGGCGACCGGATGATATGCGATCAGCACGCCCTGTCCCGATGGCCCGTAGTTTGCAGTATTCCTCGGGTAGAGCCGATAAGCAGGGCTCAGGACATGCAAACCGGAGACTGGCTGGCGGTGACGCAGGCCCAGGCGCTGCGGTTTTTCTTCGAGCGCCTGAGGGACGTGGTGGACGAGGACGAGGCGTCCTCGTCCGAGCTGTTGTACAACGCGAGCGTGCTCGCGCACTTCGCGACGACGTCCGCGGCGGCCAACGAGGCGTTCCCCGTGTGTCCGACGAGTCTCACGACGGTCTTCGATCTGTTCGTGCTCGATCGCAGCCAGCACGTCGATCCGGAGATCATGGAAGCGGCCGCGTCACAGTGCCTCTTCCTGACCGGATTCTTCCAGGACCAGCTCCGCACCCGCCACAACCTCGCATGGTACGCGTCGCTCGGCGCCGGGTTCTACGACTCGGCCGCCGAGTACGGCACCGACCGCGCGCGCGCGCGCATGATGGAACGGATGGCCGCGCGCTTCGAGTACTGGCGCCGGCAGCAGAACAAACTCGCCCACGAGCTCCGCGACTGGCCGAAGCTGATTGGCAGGATTCAGTAGGTCCGGTACTGACGCTGGAGGTCCGGAGGGAAAAGCACCTGAGGTCCGTGGGGACGAGAACGCTGAAGTCCTGAGGGTGAAAAGCGCGCGAGGTCCAGGGGACCTCAAGTGCACTTTACGCCCGGGACTTCAGACGCTTTTCACGCCCGAACTTCCTTGGCCACGTATTCCAACCATCCAGCGGATCGTGGATGTCGGCCGTGGACGGCGTCGGCGTAGGCTTGCTGGAGACGCGTCGTGATGGCGCCGGTCCGGCCGATGCCCACGCGGCGGCCGTCGACCTCGGCGATGCCGACGATCTCGGCGGCCGTGCCGCAGACGAACAGTTCGTCCGCCACGTAGAGATGGTCGCGGCTGACGCGCGCCGTCACGCCCTCGAGCCCGAGGTCCTGCGCGAGCGCGAAGACCGTCGATCGCGTGATGCCTTCGAGAATCGCGTCGACCGGCGGCGTGATCAGCTGGCCGTCGCGCACGAGGAAGACGTTCGCGCCCGTGCACTCGGTGACGTAGCCTTCGGCGTCGAGCAGGATCGCTTCGTCGAAGCCCTGGCGGTGCGCGTCGGTCTTGGCGAGATAGGAATTGACGTAGTTGCCGGCGATCTTCGCCTTGGTCATGTTGGCCGCCGGATGCGACCGCATGAAGCTCGAGACGCACGCGCGGACGCCGCGCGACGGCGCGCTCGATCCGAGGTACACGCTTTGTTCCCACACGGCAATCGCGACGAGCGGCTTGCCGGTGTCGAGCGTCAGATTCCAGCCGCCCTCGCCGAGCCAGACCATGGGCCGGATATAGCACTCGTCGTAGCCGCTCGCGCGGATGGTCTCGGAGGTCGCCTCCGTGAGCTCATCGATGCTGTACGGCAGCTCGCGGAACCCCAGGATCTTCGCGGACGCCTCGAACCGGCGCAGGTGATCCCGCAGCCGGAACACCGCAGGTCCGCGGTCCGTCGAATACGCCCGGATGCCCTCGAAGACGGCGATGCCGTAGTGAAACCCCGCTGTGAGGAACGGGACGGTCGCCTTGGCACTCTCGACGAGGGTGCCGTTCATCCAGACATAGCGGCTGTTCATGCCCGGATCATAGCCCGAGCGTGCGGCTACGGGGCAACTTGCGGGAGTGCCCGGGAACGGGCGCAAGAAAATGACGGCTGCGGCCGATACAGATGAGGTTGGAGCACCAACCACTCATGAGACCGTCGCGTCTGACTTCGGGGCACTACTCTTGCACAGTAACCGCCGAACGCCGCAAGAGCGGCGTTCGTGTCCCAAAGGAGAGGAAATGAACCGACGTCAAACGGCCGCCTTCGCTGCAGCTCTCGTCGTGGTCGCTCTGCTCGTTCCCGCACGCGCGTTCGCTCAGATGGTTCTGTCAGCGGGCGCCAAAGGCGGCGTCAACATCGCCAACGTCGATCTGAAGCTCACAGGCCTGACGGTATCGCCCAAGTCGCGCGCGGGCCTGGTCCTCGGCGGTTTCGTCGCGCTCGACAAGGACAAGGCCGGCCTGGTGATCGAGGGCCTCTACAGTCAGCTCGGCACGACCCTCGAGTTCACCGATACCGGGGTGACCGACAAGCAGGAAATCCGGCTGCACTACATCGTGTTTCCGATCCTCGGCCGGGTGAACCTGAAGGCCGCTGACGGCGTCACGCTGCACCTCTACGCCGGCCCGCAATTCGGCTTCAAGACCGGCTTCCAGACCAAGGAAACGCTCACGGTGAACGGCGTGACCACGGTGACGACCGATAACGACGACAGCGATCTCAAAGGGCACAACATCGACATCGCGTTCGGCGGTCAGGTGGATTTCCGCAAGTTTCTCGTGGATTTGCGCTATGCCTGGGGGCTGACCAATGTCAACAAGAATACTGGGCCGGAGGAGCCCGAGGTAAAAAACCGGACTTTCAGTATTATGTTCGGCGTCAGATTGAAGTAGTCGCGTCCACCCAATGGTCAAGGAGAGGTAATGAATCGACGTCAGATTGTTTCTATTGCATCAGCCGCACTGTTGGTCGCGGCCTTCGTTCCAGTGTCGGCGTCCGCCCAGGGTCTTCAGTATGGGGTCAAGGGCGGCCTGAACAAGGCGACCGTCAGCTTCAAGCAAGCTGGCTTCACCCCGGCCATTTCGGCGCGCAACGGCGGTGTCTTTGGCGGCTATGTCGCGAAAGACGGCAAGAAGATGGGCCTCGCCGTCGAAGTGCTCTGGAGCCAGAAGGGCGCGCACCTCGACGCCAGCAGCGCGGGCATCATCGACACGGTCGACGCCAAGCTGGACTACGTCGAGATCCCGGTGCTCGGCCGCTACAACATTCCTTACAAGGCCACCGTGCTCCACGTCTACGCGGGTCCGGTGTTCGCCTTCAGCGTCAAGGATGAAGTAACCGAGACGTTCCGCACCACGACGCAGACCACGCCGGCCACCGTGACGACAGAGGACGCCAATGCCGAGAGC
Organism: Vicinamibacterales bacterium; assembly: GCA_035279905.1. Classification (GTDB taxonomy): domain Bacteria; phylum Acidobacteriota; class Vicinamibacteria; order Vicinamibacterales; family SCN-69-37; genus DATEGZ01. The sequence continues at coordinate 6,630 of DATEGZ010000038.1, read as the reverse complement.
ACCGACATCGGCATCGCGATCGGTCTGCAAACCGACGTCCACAAGTTCCTGGTGGACGTGCGCTACAACTGGGGCTTGAAGGACGTCGCCAAGGACTCCGACACTGAAGTCAAGAACCGGTGCTTCAGCGTGATGTTCGGGTTCCGCTTCAAGTAAACGTCGCGTGTTCGTGCCTTCGAGGCCGTGCGCCGGACGAGTGAGCCCGGCGCGCGGCCTTTTTTCTTGTCCGCCGTGACAGCGGCGGCGCGGCGTGCCAAGATGCTGCCCACCGCACATGGCGCCGGCCGGCACGTTCAACGGCATCCAGATGGGCCCGCACACGATGCTCGATGAGGGCATCGAGCACACGCTCGATCTGATCGCCGAGACCGCGGGCGTGAACGCCGTGATGCCCTACAGCCACGCCTACAACGCCGCGCTCGTGAAGCCCTTGCGCGATCGCGCCGACCACGGCGTGCCGCTCACCGACAACACCGGACGGCGGTTTCCGCTGGTGTGGGTGCGCACGCACGACGAGTACTACCGCGACACGACGCTGCGTCATCCGCCGCGCGATGCACGCGACGCGCACGACAACCGCGATCTGTTTCAGGAACTGTTGGCCCCCGCCCGAGCGCGCAAGATGAAGGTCTACGCGCGCGTGCTCGAGTCGTCGACGATGAGCCGTGGCGTCGCCAACTACGCCAGGGTCGTCACGCGGGACGTGAACGATCGACCGACGAACGTCGCCTGCTGGAATCACCCGGAGTACGTCGCCTTCTGGGCGGCCACGATGGAGGATCTGTTCAAGAGCTACGACCTCGACGGGATCCAGTGGGGCGCCGAACGGCAGGGCCCGCTGATGAACGTGATTTCCCCGTGGAACAACGATCCGCCGACGTGTTTCTGCGAGCATTGCCAGGCGCGCGGACGCGCCGCCGGCATTGATCCCGATCGCGCCCGCGAGGGGTTCCGCACGCTTCACGCGTACGTGCAAGGACAAATGGCCGGCCAGCCGCGGCCGGCCGACGGCCAGTTCGTGGGCTTCGCGCGCATCATGCTGCGGTATCCGGAAATCCTCGGGTGGGAACGCGAGTACCGGCTGGGGCGCGAGGCGATCTGCGACGCGATGTATCGCACCGTGAAGCGCGTGAAGCCGGCTGCCGAGGTCGGCTGGCACGTCGACCATCAGCCGTCGAGTTGGGACCTCGTCTACCGGGCGGAGATGAGCTACGCCGACATGGCGCCGCACGCCGACTTCATCAAGATCATCGCGTATCACAACGTGCTCTCGCTGCGGATCCGCGACTGGTACCTGCCGCGGTTCCAGAAGACGATCCTCGGCGAGCTGCCGCTCGCCGACTCGCTCGCGGTCTACTACGCGATGTTCGGCTACGATCCGGCCGCCGAACCGCCGCTTGCCGATTTGGGTCGGCGCGGCTTCTCGCCCGAGTACGTGTTTCGCGAGACACAGCACAGCGTCGCGAGCGCGGCCGGCAAGACCAGGATTTACACCGGCGTCGGCTTCGACGTGCCCGGCAGCCTGCCCGACGATCCCGACACGGTGTATCGCGCCACGCTCAAAGCCTTCGACGCCGGCGCGCACGGCATCGTCGTGTCGCGCGAGTACGAGGAGATGAAGGTGTCGAATCTGCGCGCGGTCGGCCGCGCGTATCGCGAGATCACGCGCGCGGCGGCTGCCGCAGATACGCGCTGATCCCGGCAGCCGCGCGGCGGGCGTCCCGCCCGATGTTGTAGATCGCGCCCCGCGTGTCGTAGGTGTGCCCCACGAAATACACGCCCGGTTGATCCAGGCTCTCGACGCGATGCCGCCGGCACGCGAATCCGCACGCGTCGATGTGAACGAGCCGGCCGAGCGGCGCGAGCGCCGCGCGGTAGCCCGTGGCCAGAATGATCCGATCGAAGTCCTCGTCGCTGCCGTCGGCGAAGCGCATGCCGGTCGCGGTGAACGCGTCCACCGCGCCGCGCACGCGAACCCGGCCCGCCTTGATCGCGTCCGCGAGGTGCAGCCCGATGAGCGGGATTTTCGGGCAGGGCGATCGGCCCGGCGGCGGCAACACAGCGCTGCCGCGCACTCTGCCCGCGACGACGCCGAGCGAGAGCGCGATCGTCCGCTGCACTGCGCGCGGCAACGGGCTGAGCAGGAAGCTGACGTACTGAATGGGGACGCCGAAGAGCTGGCGCGGCACGATCGCGGCGCCGGAACGGACGGCGAGCGTGACGTGGGCGCCCGCCTGCCCGAGCTCGGCGGCGATCTCGCCCGCGGAGTTGCCCGCCCCGACGATCGCGATACGCCGGCCGCGTGCCTCCTCCGGGCGCCGGTAGTCGACGCTGTGGATCACAGGCCCGCGGAAGGCGGCCCGATTGGGCAGCTCCGGCACGAACGGGTTGGCGACAACGCCCGTGGCGACGACGAGCGCCCGGGCGTGCCGCGCGGTGCCGTCGGCCGTGCGCACGATCCAGGCGTTCCCGTCGCGCGCGATGGCCGAGACGTCCGCGCGCGTTTCGACCGGCACGTTGAACCTCGACGCATAGGTGCGCAGGTACTCGATGAAGTTCGCGCGGGTCGGGAAGAGGGGCGTCGCGGCCGGGTAGGGCAGGCCCGGAAGCGCGGACAGGTGCTTGCCGGTGTGCAGGACAAGGCTGTCGTAGAGGCGCGTCCAGGTATGGGCGATGGCGTCGCCGCGCTCGAGTACCGTGTGCCCGACGCCCGCACGCGCCAGCTCGCGGGAGGTAGCAAGTCCCGCGGGTCCCGCGCCGATAACCAGCACGTCCGTCTGGGCCATCGTCAACGGGCCCGGGAGCCGGGAGTCGTGGTTGTTATCAAGAAATTGCTATTTTCACAAACAATTCTTGCCCGCCGCTGGCCGGCAGGGTACGATAGTGCCCGCCTGCACTCGACCCGTCTCTCTATCTCATAAGGTTGCATGAATGATTCGAGTCCTGCGTCTCCTTGTCCTGCTGTACGTCGTCGTCGATCTTAGCGCGTGCGGACAGTCGCCGGCTCAACCGAGCCCCGGGTCCGTGACGTCGCCGGCGCCCACCTCGCCGGTCAACGGCGCGCAGATCGCGTTTGCGACGCAGCCCGTCGTCCTGACCGTCGCCAATGCCACGGGCGCGGTCACCAGCTACACGTTCGAGGTCGCGAGCGATGCGGGGTTCACGACGAAAGTCGCGACCAGGGACGCGCCGGCGGGCAGCAACGGATCGACGTCGGTGACGCTGGAGCCGCTCGGGGCCGGACACGATTACTACTGGCACGCGCGCGCCAACACCGGCACGACCAACGGCACGTTCTCCGCGGCGAGCAAGTTCACGATTGGCGCGGACGTCACGCTTCAGGCGCCGCAGGCGATCAGCCCGCTGTCGGGCGCTTCCGGGACGACCAAGCAGACGTTCACGGTGAGCAATTCGACGCACACCGGTCAGACGGGCGCGATCGCGTACCGCTTCGAAGTCTCCGCGAATGCTGGCTTCAATCCGATCCTCGCGTCGGCCACCGTGCCCGAAGGCGCGGGAGGGCAGACCACGTTCACGCCGTCCACCGACCTGCCCGCGGGCACGATCTTCTGGCACGCGCAGGCGTTCGACGCCACCAATAACGTGAGCAGCGCGTTCTCGGTGGCGCAGAGCTTCGTCGCGGACCTCACGATCGATCTCAACACGGTCAACTTCCAGCGGTTCGTCAACGTCACGAACTGGAAGGTGACGGATCAGATCACCGGCGTCAGCCAGGACGGGCGGACCGGCGACATGTGCGTCACCCACACGAAGAGCGGGATCTGGCCGACGACCGACTTCCTGGGCGATCCGAACACGCAGGTCGAAGGCAACCAGTGGTACCTCGCCAACATCAACGGCCAGTGGTACGCCGGGGCGGGCGAGTGGCTGCGGCCGGGACAGATCTGCAAGGGCGGTCAGTACACCGAACAGATTGGGCCCGATGGCTCGTGGGGCGGGCCGATGGACACGTGGCAGCCGAAGCCCGGCGAGCTCGTCGGCTACATGGTGACGACGCCGGCGCGGGCGTATCCCGACTACCGGACACTCGACGAGCGGTCGAACATCATGCTCGTGCCCTGGCGCGACTCGCGCTTCAACGCGTTGAAGAGATAGCGACCAGCCGGATCACGACGCCGACAGCGGCGAGACCGATCGCCGCCAGCGCGTTGGTCGTGTCGCCGACGAGCGTCCCTGCCAGAAACGCCACCGCGCCGGCGAGCACGATCGCCGCGGACCAGGGATAGCCCCACGCCCGGAACGGTCGAGGCGTGTCCGGCTCACGGCGCCGCAGCGCGACGAGCGCCAGACAACAGACGCAGTAGTTGGCCGCGAGGAAAAACGACGCCATCGCGATCAGCCGCTGGAACGTGCCGGTGGCGATCAGGCCCACCGCCACGACCGTCGTGACGATCGTCGCGACATCGGGCGTGCCGCCGGCGTTGACCGACGCCGTGCGCGCGAAGAACAGCCCGTCGCGTCCGAGCCCGTAGAGGATGCGCGTGCCGATCATCATGATCGCGTTCAGCAGCGGCGGGAGCGAGACGATCGAGATCACCGTCAGCATCGTCAGGCCGGCCGGGCCGACGATCCGCTCGGCCGCGGCAGCCGCGGGCAGCGGAGATCGCGCGAGTTCCTCGATGGGCAACAGCACGAGCAGCGCGATGTTGACCAGCGTGTAGATCACGATCACAGCGAGCACGCCGCCGATCATCGCGCGCGGCAGGTTGCGGCTCGGGTCGCGATCTTCCTCCGTGAAGTAGAGCGCGCTCTGCCAGCCGCCGTAGCTGATGACGACCGCTTGAATCGCGGCAATCACGCCGGCGAGCGTCACGGGCGGCAGCGGCGGCAGGCCCGTGACCGGTTGCGCGCGCCCGGACAGCGCCAGCGCCGCGACGACCAGCGCGAAGAACGCGAGGAACTTGAGCGCGGTTGTGATTTCCTGAAAACGGCTGCTCACACGGACGCCCGCCCACTGCAGGGCGACGAACGCGATCAAAATCGCGATCGCGACCCACCGCACCGCGCCTGCGAGCGCCGGCGACAGCATGCCGGCGAACTCGGCCATGCCGATCGACGCGTAGCCGAGCACCGCGCAGTACGTCAGCCAGTCGGTCCAGCCGACCGCAAACCCCACGACGTCGCCAAAGGCCCGGCGGGCGTAGACGTAGTAGCCGCCGGCCTGCGGCGCCATCGTGCCGAGCTCCGTCAGGCAGATCGATCCGAGCAGCGTGTACAGCCCGCCGGCCAGCCAGACGATGAGCGTGGTGGATGGTGTGTGCAGGGCGCCGGCGACCAGCCCCGGCGTGCGCAGAATGCCGACGCCGAGCGTGCTGCCGACGATGACGGCCAACCCGAACCCGACGCCCAGCACACGGCGCAGTCGTCTGGACGTGGAATCTGTCGAAGGCGCTGTCATCCGAACGCGGCGCCATCTTACACTGCGCGTCATGCAGTACCGGCGACTCGGATCGACGGGCCTTCAGATCTCGCGGCTGTGCCTCGGCTGCGGCAACTTCGGCGGCGTCGGATCGGCGCCCGCGTTCTACGGCATGGGCGACACCGAGCAGCAGGCCGCCGAGCTGATGGACCGCGCGTGGGACGCCGGCATCACCGTGTTCGACACGGCCGATGCGTACGGCGGCGGCCGGAGCGAGTCGTACATCGGCGCCTGGCTCGCGCGCAAAGGATCGAGCGTGCGCGATCGGCTCGTGTTGAGCTCGAAGGTCTTCAACCCGGTGGGACCCGGCCCGAACGAGCGCGGCCTCTCGCGCGTGCACATCCTGCGGCAGATCGACGCGAGCCTGTCGCGGCTGCGCACCGATCGGCTGGACCTGTACCACACGCACGACGTCGATCCGCACACGCCGGTCGAAGAAACCCTGCGCGCGCTCGACGATCTCCGGCACGCGGGCAAGGTGATGTACTTCGGCGCCAGCAACATCACGGCGTGGCGGCTCGCCCAGGCGCTCGGCACGAGCGCGGTCCACGAGCTCGGGCGGTTCGAATGGGTGCAGAACTCGTACAGCCTGCTCGACCGCGCGGCCGAGCGCGAGCTGCTGCCGCTCTGCGCGCACGCGGGCGTGGGCTTTACGGCGTACAGCCCGCTTGCCGGCGGCTGGCTGACGGGAAAGTACCGGCGCGACGATCCGTATCCCGAGGGCTCGCGGATGACGCTGCGGCCCGAGCCGTATCGGCATCTGGAGACCGACACGATCTTCGACGGCCTGCACGCGGTCGAGGCCGACGCGCGCGCGCGCGGGATCGCGCCGGGCACGCTGGCGCTGGCGTGGGTGCTCGCGCAGCCGGGCGTCGACGGGGCCATCATCGGATCGCGGCGTCCGGCGCATCTCGACGAAGCCGTGGCCGCGCTCGACGTGGCCCTCACTGATCCAGAGGCCGAGGGGCTCGCGCGATTGTTCGTGCGATGATAGACGCCCTATGGCGATGATGCGCTCGTACCGCGCCGGCGAGCAGATCGAAGACTTTTGCCGCGCGTGCAAGCTCGATCGCATGCACACGATCGTCGTGGTCGACGCCGGCGGCCAGCCGGTGCGCGTCACGTGCGGGTACTGCCGCAGCGAGCACAACTACCGCGGCGGGCCGCGCGTGGAAGCGTGGAGCGGCGGC
>DATEGZ010000037.1:0-28687 GCA_035279905.1 Vicinamibacterales bacterium | reverse complement strand
CTGACGCCCGCACCCGCGCGCGACCCCGACGCCGTGCGACTCCGCGCGCTCGCGCGAATTGACAGTGGGGACTACTCTGGCGCCGTGCTCGATCTCGGGCAGATCTTCGACGCGCAGCCCACCGACGCTCGCCTGGCGTTCGTGCTCGGCTGGGCGCAGGCCGGCGCGAACAACGAGGTCGGCGCCGCGTCGGCGTTCCGAAGCGCGGTCTTTCTGGACCCGACGATGGTGCCGGCACATCTCGCGCTCGCGGAGACGTACCTCCGCATGAATCAACCGGCGCTGGCGACTCAGGTGCTCGAAGCGGGCCTCGCCAGGATGCCGCAGTCGCCGGAGCTGAAGCGCATGCTCGACAACATCAAGAAAGTGGGCGGTGAGCCATGTGGTTCGTGATCGCGTTCGTCATTCCGCTTGCTCAGGCCGCGCTTGCGACGCAGGTCAAGCTCGGCCCGAAGGTCGAAGTCGCGCAGATTGATCTCGGCAAGCTCGGCGGGACACTCGTCAGCCAGCTCGCGTGGTCGCCCGATGGCAACGGGCTGTATCTGCAGACGCAAACGGAAGACAAGCGCGGGCTGCCCAAGGACACCTTCCACTTCGTGATGCCGGCCGAGGGCGGCTCATTCACGAAAACCGGTGAGCCACCGGACTGGGCCAGCGCGTACTGGACGTGGAAGTCCGGGCAGACGGCCCCCGACGATCCGGCCCTCAAGATCTCTATCTCCCAGGAGAGGCGCGTCGCCGGAGCCACGGCCATTCCGATGGGCGGCGATCTCGCCAAGGGCGGGACGACCGGCGACGGCACCGGCGCGACCGCCGAATCAGCCGCGGCCGCCGCGAATGCTTCGATGAATGCCCAGGTCACCACGCTGCTCCTCAAAGGAGAAGTCATCGGCGAGTGGGTCAACCACCGCACCATGCCCGGCACGACGTTCGGCTGGGGACCGTCGGGCACGCATCTCATCGCCTACGCGGAGAAACAGTCGGGCCGGCTCGTAATCATGGACGCGACGGGCGCCAGGCAGAAAGTCGACGGCACGAAGGGCGTCCTGGCTCCGGCCTGGTCGAACGACGGCGCGCGGATCGCCTATCTCGAATCTCGCGGGCGCAACAAGTACGCGCTCATCATCGCCACGGTCAGCAAATAGGCATGACCCGAACCGCACCGCTCGTCGCCGCGACGCTCGTTGCGATGGCTGGTGTTCTCGCAGCACGGCAGACGTCCCAGTTTTCCGCGGGCGTTGACCTCGTCGAGGTGGATGTTTCGGTCTTCGACAAGGGCGGCCACCCGATCACCGATCTCACGGCGCGGGATTTCGAGGTCCTCGAGGACGGCCAGCCGCAGACGATTCAGGCGATCTACCTCGCGACGCTGGATCGCACGATCCTGAGGGCCGTGCCGGCCGCGCAGGCAGCGCCGGAAGCCACGACGGCTCCGGCCGCTGTGCTGGAGCGGCGCGAGCTGAAGCAGCGCGTCTTCATCTTTCTGCTCGACATGAACCATCTCTCCGCGGATGGATTCACGCGCAGCCGCGACGCCATCACGGGTTTTATCAAGGACGGGATGACGCCGGCCGATCTCGTCGGCGTGGTCGTCGGCGACAAGATGGTCGGCAACCGCATCGGATCGGACAAGGACGCGCTCCTGAAGGCACTCGCTGACGTCAAGGGGCCGAACTTGTCGCGCTACGCCGAAATGCGCACGTTTCCCCGCATCATCGACGACGTCGAAGCGGCCAAGATCGCCAGGAACGATGAGCGGACGATCGACGTCGCCACAGAGCGGGCCTGCCGCGAACAGCCGGGTGAGTGCAGCGGCGGGCGCGGCGGCAGCGAGGGCATGGTGCGCCAGCAGGTCGAGAGCAAGGGTCAACGCATCGCCGCCGAGACTCAACGCGACACCTCGCTGGCGCTCACCACGCTCGAATCGCTGGCGAACGGCCTCGGCCGGCTTCCCGGGCCCAAGCAGGTCGCCATCTTTTCCGATGGCTTCTACACCGACGACACGAGCGCGTGGCTGAAGAGCGTCGTGGGGATTGCCGCCAGGAACGGCGTGCGCTTCTCGACCTTCGACGCGCGCGGCATCGGCAAGAACCCTCAACAACAGAATTTCCTGGACGCGGCGCCGGTCACGTCCTGGGGCGATCTCACCTCGATCACTACCGACGCCAATGCGGACGTGCTCACGAGCCTGGCGCTCGACACCGGTGGGGAACGCTTCTTCAACTACAACAACTTCCGCGAGCCTCTCGACAAGCTCGCGCGCGAGACATCCACGTATTACGTGCTCGGCTATCGGCCGGCCAAGGCCTTCGATGGATCGTACAGGCGCCTCGAGGTGAAACTGGTCCGCCCGGCGCCGGACGTCCTGGTGCGCTACCGGCACGCCTATCTCGCCGCCCGGGGCGCGCCGGCACCCGCCTCTACTGCCGGAACGGGTCCAGGAGCCTCCGCCGCAGCCGCGACCGCTCCCAACACCAGCGCGGCGCCGGAAGCGAGCCACACCCTGCCGGTGGGCCCTCCCGCAACGCCGCTCGTCGTCGCGGCCGGGCGATCGGGCATCGGCGCCTCGGCGGCTGGGGACGATGCGAGCCCCCGCGGCCGGCCGGACAGCGTCGATCTGGTCTCGACGCTCGCGAAATCTCGAATGGGGACAGGGTCGACCTCCGCAGACGAAGCCAACCGGATCGCACTCGACGGCTGGCAGCTCTACGCGAAGGGCCACGTTGAGGAGGCCCGCGACCGTCTCGCCAGGGCCGCGTCGCAGGCGCCGGGCATGAATTGGATTCAATACGCGCTCGGGCAGGCCGAGTTCACGCTGCAGCACTTCGACCCGGCGATTGCGGCGTTCGAGCGCGTGCGCAAGGCGCTTCCGGACTACGAGCCGGTGTACTTCGATCTCGCCGACAGCTACCTGCAGCACGGGCAGCCCGGCGAGGCCCTCGCAGTGCTGCGCGATGCGGAACGCCGGTGGCCGAACGACAGTGAGACCCACAACGCCGTCGGGTGCGTGCTCATGCGCCGGCAGGCGTTCGACGATGCCGCGAGCGCGTTCGAACGCGCCATCCAGGCCGCGCCGGCTGACGGCCTCGGGTATTTCAACCTCGCGCGCGCCTATCACTTCACCTACCTGAGGGTGGTTCGCAGCTCATCGGCGAGCGCCACGGCGACGAGCATGCTCGCCGATCGGAATCGCCAGCGCACGATCGAGGCGTACAAGAAGTACCTGACGATCGGCGGACCGTTCGAGAAGGAAGCGCGCGAGGCGATTGCCGGCCTCGACTGGAAGTAGCAGGCACAAAAAAAGAGCGCGGCCCGAAGGCCGCGCCCCTTCTCACTCCGTTCTTCCGAATTACTTGAAGCCGAACCGCACGCCGACCCGCAGGATCCGCGGGTTCATGATCTCGAGCACCTGGTTGAACGTGGACGCGGTGACGTTGTACTGCTTGCCCAACGTCGTCGCCGTGTTGAACACGTTGAAGATGTCGAAATCGATGTTCGCCGTGTAGTTCTTGTAGTTCAGCGCCTTGCTGACGCGCATGTCGGCCGAGTGGACGTTCGGCAGACGGTACGCATCGACGTCAGCGTTGTTGAGCACCACCACGTTGCGGCGGGACAAGCCGAGGCCCGGGTCAGCCGTGGCCGCGGCGTTGTTGCTGAAGTACGGCTCGGCGTAACCCTGCCGGAACAGGTAGTTGAAGCCGAAGTTGATGTCGTACTTGAACGTGTACGCGAACGTCAGCACGTACTGGTACTTCGGCAGCACGAGGTAGAGGTTGCTCTTGCCGCTGCCGGCCGACGGAGTGATGACCACGCCGCCGTTCAGGTTCGGTGTCAGCAGGTTCCATTCCGACGTCCCCGGCAATCCAGGCGTCGGGTCGTACTGGGCGCCTGGCCCGTCGAAGTACTCGCGGTTGGCGCCGCCGGACCAGGACATCCGCATCATCCAGTTGTTGGACATGCGCTTGGTCGCGATGATCTCGATGCCCTTGTACGTCTGGTGGTAGCCCGAGCGCTCCTCGAAGACCGAGCCGAAATCGTCCGGCACGGCCGCGGGATTCACGGTGTAGATCGGAATATTGTACGGCCCAACCGGCGCGATGTTGCCGGTGAGCGTTCCGGTCTGCGTGAAGTCGTTGCCGTCGACGCCGGCGAGGTGGAACCAGTTCTGATTGCTCCGCCGCCGCCAGGTGTAGGACGCGCTCAGGCCGAAGTTCGGCATGAGCTCATGGTCGGCACCGACCACGATTTCATCCGTCATGGGCGTCTTGTAGTTGCCCGTCCGGTTCGAGTTGGCCAGCGGATCGTTGGGATTGAAGCAGCAGACGTTCTGGAACTTGATGAGCTCGTTCGGTGAAATCTGCCCATCTTTGTTCGTATCGGACGCGCTGTAGTAGGCGTACGAGTAGTACGGAATCGTCGACAACGACAGCCCCTTCGGAATGTTCGAATCGAGCTGGTCGGCGAACCGTGCGTACGTCGCGCGCAGGAGCGTCTTGCGGTCCGCGCCCAGAGCGTAGGTGAGACCCAGCCGCGGCGCGATGGAGTTGTAGACCACCGCGTTGTTCAGGGCCCCGGCACTCAACGCCGGCAGGTGCACCGGGTCGATCGAGCTGGCCGGCACGGTCGTGGCGTCAACCGATCCCGCCTGACGGTCCCAGCGCAGGCCTGCGGTGAACGTGTAGCGATCCTTCGTGATCGTGTCACCGAGGTACGCATTCCAGTACACGCCGTTGCCGATGTAGCGGAACGGACGGGCGACGACCGCCGTCGCGTCCGGATAGCCATCAGAAATGGCGTACAGCTGGGTGGGCCAGCTCGTCTCCGAGCTCACATCCGCCTTGCGCCAGCCGAAGCCGAACTTCAGCTCGTGCATGCCCTTGAAGGACGTGCCTTCCACCTGAGCCGTCTGTTGGGGACGATCGGTCGTGTAGGAGAGATAGTTGCCGTGCCACACGCCGTTGTCATCCTGGAACGCCGAAGTGGCCGCGTCGCCTCTGGGTGTCAGCGAGAACCCGCCGGTGATGTAGGCGTACCGACCCGTCAGGAAAAGATTGTTCGACAGGGTGCGGCTGACTTCGCCCTTGTACATCGACGTCGGGCCCTTCTGATTCCACGTCGTCTCGCTCGGATGCGTCGCGCTCGCCCCGCGGCCGAACTTCTGTTTGTCTCCGCGGAAGTAGGTGAACGACGCGCGGGTCGCGGCGTTGATGTCGCCGTTGACCTTGAGCGACGAGTTCTTCAGGATCGTGCAGTCGTGCGCGCTGACCGCGTAGACGTTCGCCGGATAGGCGGTCTGCGTCGTGAACTGCGTCGATGGGCAGCTCTCTGTGCTGTCGACGAAGGACTTGCCGGCCGAGCCGGTGTAGCTGTAGATCCGGTTGTTCGGCTGAGTCCGCCCGTAGGCGCCCCAGGCCCACAGCCTGTCCTTCATGATGGGCCCGCCGACTTCGAACCCCGTGTCGTAGTACTGCGTCGTGCGGTTGTAGCTCTGAATCTGCCCCTGGACCGCTCGCGACACGTTGTCGGACTGCATGGCGTCGTTCTCGAAGTAGTACCGAGCCGACCCGCGGAACCGGTTCGTCCCGCTGCGCAGCACGAAGTTCATGCCGGCGCCCGGCGTGGCGGTCGTGACGTCCGCGCCACCGGTGGTCACCTGCATTTCCTGGAACATGTCGAAGTCGTAGTAGGTCGGCGACGAACCGAGCGCGGCCATGTCCGTGATCGGCACACCGTCCATGTTCCACGTGTTGTCCCCGCCGCGGGCGCCCTTCGCCTGGAAGTTCGACTGCTGGCCCGACTCGGCGCCACCGACGTTCACGCGGTCGACGATGACCCCAGGCACGGTCTGCAGGATGACCCACGGATCGCGTGAGGTCGGAATGTTCTGCAGCTCGTCGAGGGTGACGTTCGTCTGAATCGCGACCTTCTTCGTTTCGAGGACGGGCGTCTCAGCCTTCACCTCGACCGACGTCGCGACGTTGCCGACGGTGAGGGTGACCGTGAGCGGTACCACGGACCCGGCCCCGACAGGCACGTTGTCGTTCTTGTAGTTGTTGAACCCCGACAGCTTGGCGTTCACCGTGTACTTGCCCGGCGGGAGGTTGATGAAATGTGCCTCCCCCCGGCTGTCCGTCACTGCATTGCCCGCCTGAACCCCCGCCAGATCGACCGTAACCCCTGGCAGGACGGCTCCAGTACCGTCTTTCGCCGTGATGTCGATGCGCCCCGTGAAGACTTGCGCCGACGCGTACCCGGCGAACGAGATCAGGCACAAGGCCATGACGGCCACTTGTACCAGTCGTTTCCTCATGAGTTCCCTCCATCTCCCTCGACCGTTCAGATCTGTCGATCGGGCAGACCTCGCGGGACGAGGTTCGTAAGCAGCGGCTTCAGTGATGCAAGATTTCACCCACATTTTGCGTGGATGTCAAGCGACCGTAACTTATTGATTGGTAGGGGCTGAGGCGTGTCGCCGCAGGGTTCCCAAGGGCTATGAATCCAAGCCCTTGGATAACCCGGCTTCGGTCCGTTGGGGTACGGGCGGCGCTACTTGGCGAAGCGGTCGAAGATATCGACCAGCTCGGTAAGCTGCTTGCGGCGCTCCATGTCGCCCTTCGAGACGCCGTCGGTGACGCAGCTGTCCACGTGGTGCTTGAAGACCGCGAGGCTGATGCGGTTCAGCGCGGCTTCGGCGGCCGCCAGCTGCTGCAGGATCTCGATACACAGACGGGGTTCCTGAACCATGCGGCGAATGCCGCGAATCTGACCCTCGATCCGGTTCAGTCGGGTGACGAGGGCTTGCTGTTCTGAGGCTCCCAACATAGCTACCACCAGTGCCCGTCGGTTCCCCAAGGCAGGCGCAGGGCCGGGGACGGCGCGGGCTATCAGGTCAATACGACACCCCCCCATCGCGCCGTTGCACCTCCCGTGCAGTACCTGCGCGCCTTGGCCCAAGGATCAGGGTCGATCCGGGCAGGAATTCGAGAAAGGGCGCCAGAGCTGGGGCGAATGTCTTGACAGGCGCGTGAAAATGCCTTAATGAATGAATGTTCATTCATTATTGCCATGAGCGCCCGCGCCCCGCGCCGTCCCTCGACTTCGCTCAGGACGACCCTGAGCTCGCCGAAGGGCCGTCCCGCCCGCCAGCCCGCGCGCGCCGCCCAGCCCGGCAAGCGCGACGCGATCCTCGACGCCGCCACCCAGGTCTTCGCGGAACGCGGCTTTTTCGGCGCCCAGGTCGCCGACGTCGCCCGCCGCGCCGGCGTCGCCGCCGGCACCGTCTACCTCTACTTCAAGAACAAGGACGACCTGCTCATCTCGCTCTTCAATCGCACGATGCGCGAAGCCATCGACGAAGGCCGCGACCTGCTGACCACCGTGTCCGACCCCGTCGCGCGCCTCCAGCGTTTCGCCGAGCTGCACTTGAGCCGCCTCGGCCGCGACCGCGCCCTCGCCGTCGTCTTTCAGGTCGAGCTCCGGCAGTCGACGAAGTTCATGGCCGAGTTCTCCACAACCCGGCTGCGCGAGTACCTCGGCTTGATCCGTGACACGATCGCCCTGGGCCAGGCCCGCGGCGACTTCCGCACGGACGTGAGCCCGACGCTCTGCGCCAAGCTGCTGTTTGGCGCCCTCGACGAGATGGCCACGAACTGGATCCTGACCGACCGCGGCTACGCGCTCGAGTCCGACGCGGCGCGCGTCGTCGATCTCTTCGTGCACGGCGTGCAGCGCGCCTCGGGGTCGCGGCAGTCATGAGCGGTTCTGTCATTCGCACGGCCGCCGTGCTGGGCGCCGGGACCATGGGCGCGCAGCTGGCGGCGCATCTCTCCAACGCGGGCGTGCCGGTCACGCTGTTCGATCTCACCGCCGATGCGGCGCGGCAGGGACTGGACCGGCTGAAATCGCTGCGTCCGGAGCCGCTTTTCACAGCCGACGGCCGGCGGCTGATCCAGACCGCGGGTTTTGACGATCTCGCGCGTCTCGCGCACGCGGACTGGATCATCGAAGCGGTCATCGAGAATCTCGGCGTCAAGCAGGATCTGTTCGGCCGCGTGGCCGGGCACGCGGCCTCGACCGCAATCCTGTCGTCCAACACGTCGGCGACTCCAATTCACGCGATCGCCGAGGGCGCGCCGCCGCCGATGCGGCGTCGCATGCTCGGCACACACTTCTTCAATCCGCCTCGGTACCTCAGCCTGGTCGAGGTCATCGCGACGTCCGACACTGACCCGGGCGTCGCGGAGTCCATCTCAACGTTCCTCGATCATCGCCTCGGCAAGGGCGTGGTCCGCGCGCACGACACGCCGGGGTTCATCGCGAACCGGCTCGGCATGTTCGGCGCCTGCCGCACGCTCGAGGTTCTGGCGTCCGGCGAGTTCAGCATCGAGGAGATCGACGCGATCACGGGGCCGCCGATCGGCCGCCCGAAGAGCGCGACGTTCAGGACGCTCGACCTCGCGGGCCTCGACGTCTTTGCAACCGTCGCGCGCGATCTGTCGCAGCGGTTGACCGGCGCCGATCGCGCCGCATTCACGCTGCCGCCGTTCGTCGCGACGATGCTCGAGCGCGGGCACATCGGCGCCAAGACCGGGCGCGGCTTCTACATGCGGTCGACGAGCGAGCCGTCGAAGATTCTGACGCTCGACCTCTTAACGCTGG
Organism: Vicinamibacterales bacterium; assembly: GCA_035279905.1. GTDB lineage: Bacteria > Acidobacteriota > Vicinamibacteria > Vicinamibacterales > SCN-69-37 > DATEGZ01. The sequence goes on along the minus strand of DATEGZ010000037.1, from coordinate 20,029 downwards.
AGTACCGCGAGCCGGCGCCCGCGCGGCTGGCGGCGCTCGAGGGAAAAGCCGGCGCGCCGCTCGTCGAACGCGTGCGCGCGCTGTTCCTCGGCCGCGATCGCATCGGCGATCTGCTCCGGCGCACGCTGGGCGCCACGATCGTCTACGCGGCAGGTATCGCCGGCGAGATCGCGGACTCGATCGACGACGTCGATCGCGCGATGCGTTGGGGATTCGGCTGGGAGCTGGGCCCGTTCGAGACGTGGGACGCGATCGGCCTTCGCGCGGTCCTCGACGCGTGCGCGGTGAGCGATCCGCCGCCGCTCATCCGCCGCGCGCTCGATGCGGGCCGCGATCGCTTGCGTGATGCAGCGCTCCCGCCCGCATCACCGGGCCGGCTCGTGCTGTCGTCGGCCAGGACGGCACATGGCGTCATCAAGAAGAACGCCGGCGCGAGCCTCGTCGATCTCGGCGACGGCGTCATCGCCGTCGAGCTCCACTCGAAGATGAACACGATTGGCGGCGACACCATCGAGATGGTGCACGCCGGCCTCGCCGAGGCGTCGAAGCAAACCGCGCTCGTGATTGGCGCCGAGTCCGATCTGTTCTCCGCGGGTGCCAACGTCATGCTGCTGCTCCTCGAAGCGCAGGAAGGCAACTGGGACGAGATCGATCGCATGGTGCGCGCGTTCCAGGCCATGACGATGGCGCTCAAGACGGCGCCGGTGCCGGTGGTCGCCGCGCCAAACGGGCTGGCGCTCGGCGGCGGCTGCGAGATCTGCCTGCACGCCGATCGCGTGCAGGCCGCGGCCGAGACCTACATCGGCCTCGTGGAGGTCGGCGTCGGGCTGATCCCGGCCGGTGGCGGCACGAAGGAAATGCTGATTCGCGCGATGGATCGGGCGTCCGGCGCCGATCCGCTCCCGATCCTGCGCGCGGCGTTTGAAACGATGGCGCTGGGCAAGGTGTCGACCAGCGCGCCTGAAGCGAGGCGGCTCGGTTACCTGCGTGATGTCGACGGCATCACGATGAACCGCGAGCGCGTGATGAGCGACGCGAAGGCGTGCGCGCTCGAGCGCGCGCGCGACTACCAGCCGGTGACGCGCCGGACGGCCGTGCCGGTTGGCGGCGACGACATGTACGCGATGCTCTCGCTCGGCGTCCACCTGGCGTGGCGCGCCGGGCACGCGACCGATCACGACGCGCTCGTCGGCCGCAAGCTCGCGCGCATCCTCGCCGGCGGCGACCTGCCGCACCGGGCGACCGTGAGCGAGGACTACCTGCTCGACCTCGAGCGCGAGGCGTTCCTGAGCCTCTGCGGCGAGCGCAAGACACTGGAACGAATCGGCTATACGCTCAAGACAGGGAAAACATTGAGGAATTGATGATCGACACCGGCCACGGCTCACCGGTCGTCCTGATTCCCGGCCTGCAGGGGCGCTGGGAATGGACGATGGCGACCGTCGAGGCGCTGAGCGCGCATCACCGTACGTTCAGTTTCTCGCTCGACGAGGTCGACGCCGCGAAGGCGCCCGAGCGGGCGTTCGACGCGTGGGTGTCGGAAATCGATCGCCTGCTCGATCGCGCCGGCGAGAAACAGGCGGCGATCGCGGGCGTGTCGTTCGGCGGACTGGTCGCCGCGTACTACGCCGCGCGGCGGCCCCAGCGCGTGTCGTCGCTCGTGTTGATCTCCGCTCCGGCGCCTCGGTGGCGCTGGGACCATCCGATGGCGAAGTACGTCAGCCGCCCGCGGCTCGGGCTGCCGGTCCTCGTGGCGCGCGCGGCTGGCCGCTTCTTCCCCGAGTTCCTGGCGATCGACCCGCGGACCGGCGCACGGCTCCGGTTTCTGGCTCGCCACTTGACCAACGTCGTGCGATTCCCGGCGTCACCCACGTTCATGGCCGCGTGCGTCCGCGCCTGGGACGCCACGGACATCACCGCCGAATGCCGCCGGATCACGGCGCCGACGCTCGTGATCACCGGCGAGCCTGCGCTCGATCGCGTGGTGCCCGTCCACACCACGCTCGAGTACCTGGCGCTGATTCGCGGCGCGCGTCATGCGACGCTCGAGCGCGCCGGTCACCTGGGCGTGATCTCGCGGCCGCGCGAGCTCGCGGCGCTCATCACGACATTCGTCGATGGACGCGCCTCGGCGACGGCATCCGCGGTCGACAAGGCAGGCTGACGTGCGCGACACCATTCCCGGTCCGGCCGGGCCGCTCGAAATGATGATCGACGGCCACAGCGCGACGCCGCGCGCGGCGGTCGTTTTTGCCCACCCGCATCCGCAGCAGGGCGGGACGATGCACACGAAGGCGGTGTTCCAGGGAGCGAAGGGACTCACGCGCATCGGGTGCGCGGTGCTGCGCTTCAACTTTCGAGGCGTGGGCGCGAGCGCCGGCGTCTTCGACCAGGGCGTCGGCGAGCAGGCCGATTTCCGCGCGGCGCTCGACTACATGCACGCGCGCTATCCCGCCGCGCCGCTCTGGGCCGCGGGCTTTTCGTTCGGATCGTGGATCGCGCTCGAGACCGGCGCGGAGGATCCGCGCGTGTCGGCGCTGATCGGCATCGCGCCGCCCGTCTCGCGTGACGGCTACTCGTTCGAAAAGACGCTCGAGACGACCAAGCCGAAGTTCATCGTGCAGGGCAGCCTCGACGAGCTCTGCCCCATCAAAGCAATGTGGGCGTTCTACGCGAAGCTCAAAGAGCCGAAGGAGCTCGTCGTCATCGACGGCGCGAGCCATCTGTTCGAGGGCCGCACGAAGGAAGTCGGCGAGGCGCTGGAAGATCTACTGGGAGATTTCGAGTGAGTACTCCCGCACGTGACGCCGTCATCGTCTCCGCGGTGCGAACGCCAATCGGGAAGGCGCCGAACGGAACGCTGCGCGCGACGAGACCGGACGATCTGGCGGCGCTCGTGCTGACGGAGGCGCTCGGCCGCGCGCCCGGACTGGGCGCCGCGGAAATCGACGATGTCGTGCTCGGGTGCGCGATGCCGGAAGCCGAACAAGGCCTGAACGTCGCGAGGATTGCGAGCCTGCGGGCCGGCCTGCCCGTGAGCGCGTCGGCAGTGACCGTCAATCGCTTCTGCGCGTCCGGCCTCGAGGCCGTCGCCGCGGCCGCCGATCGCGTGATGCTCGGCCGGGCTGATGTCGTGATCGCGGGCGGGACCGAGTCGATGAGCCTCGTGCCGATGGGCGGCCACCACGTGGCGCCCAATCCGCACCTGGTCGCCGACTACCCCGACGCGTACCTCACCACGGGCCTCGTCGCGGAAAACCACGCGCGCGAGAGCCGGATTTCGCGCGAGGCGCAGGACGCGTTCGCGCTCAGGAGTCACCAGCGCGCGATCGCGGCCATCGACCAAGGGCGATTCGCGGACGAGATCGTTCCTGTTGATGTCGACGTGGTTGAAGGGTCGGTGAACGGACGGCCGGCCGTGCGGCGCGTCCGCTTCGACACCGACGAGGGACCGCGCCGCGACACCTCGGCCGACGCGCTGGCCAGGCTCAAGCCGGTGTTCCATGCAGCGGGCAGCGTCACGGCCGGCAACTCGTCGCAGACGAGCGACGGCGCCGCGGCGGTGATCGTGATGTCGGCCGACCGCGCGCGCGCCCTCGATCTCGCCCCGCTCGCCCGCGTCGTCGGCTACGCCACCGCAGGCGTCAAGCCGGAACTGTTTGGCACCGGGCCCGTGCCTGCGATTCGCAAGGTGCTCGCGCAGACTGGTCTGTCGCTCACGGACATCGATCTCGTCGAGCTCAACGAGGCGTTTGCCGTGCAGGTGCTCGCGTGTCTCGCGGAGCTGCCGATCGATCCCGATCGGTTGAACGTGAACGGCGGCGCCATCGCGCTCGGCCATCCGCTCGGATGCTCGGGCGCGCGGCTGGTGACCACGCTCGTGCACGAGATGAAACGCCGGCATGCGCGGTACGGCCTGGCCTCGCTCTGCGTCGGCGGCGGCATGGGCGCCGCGATGATTCTGGAAAACCATTCATGACTACTGTCACATCACACAAGGGCGGCGAGTGGCTGACGAGCGATGTGTCGGCCGGGGACATCTTCACGCCGGAGCGTTTGAGCGACGAGCACCGGCTCGTCGGGCAGACGGCCGCCGAGTTCGTCGAGAAAGAAGTGCTGCCGCAGCTGGCGCAACTCGAGACGAAGGATTGGGCGCTCGCGCGAAAGCTGATCCGGCGCGCCGGCGATCTCGGACTGCTGGGCACGGACGTGCCGGAGGCGCTCGGCGGCGTCGCGCTCGACAAGGCCGCGTCGATCGTCGTCGGCGAGGCGATTGGCGTGTCGGCGTCGTTTGCCACGACGTTCGGCGCGCAGACCGGGCTCGCGATCATTCCGATCCTGTGCTTTGGCACCGAAGCGCAGCAGAAGCAGTACCTGCCGCGCATCGTGAGCGGCGAGATCATCGGCGCGTACTGCATGAGCGAGTCGGCGTCCGGATCGGACGCGCTCGGCGCGCGCGCCCGCGCCACGCGCCAGCCTGACGGATCCTGGCGGCTCAACGGCGAGAAGCTCTGGATCACCAACGGCGGATTCGCCGACATGTTCATCGTGTTTGCCAAGGTCGACGGCGAGCAGTTCTCGGCGTTCATCGTCGAGCGCGGGTTCAAGGGCGTCGCCCACGGCAAGGAAGAGCACAAGATGGGCCTGCACGGGTCGTCGACCACGCCGATCGTGCTGAGCGACGCGGAAGTGCCGGCGGCCAACCTGCTGGGTGAAGTCGGCAAGGGCCACAAGATCGCGTTCAACGTGCTCAACTACGGCCGCTTCAAGCTCGCCGGCATGTGCACCGGCGGCGCCAAGGCGTGTATCGGCGAGGCCGCGGCCTATGCGTCGGCTCGTCGCCAATTCGGCCAGCCGATCGCGTCGTTCGGCGCGATTCGCCACAAGCTCGCCGAGATGACGCTGCGAACGTTCGCGGTCGAGAGCGCGCTCTTCCGGACCGCGGGCTTGATCGATACCGCGATTGAGGGCGGCCTCGGCACCGCGGCGGCGCTCGAAGAGTTTGCCGTCGAGTCGTCGGTGCTCAAGGTCGCGTCCAGCGAGATGATCGGCTACGTCGTCGACGAGAACGTGCAGATTCACGGCGGCAACGGGTTCGTCGCGGACTACCCGGCGGAGCGGCACTACCGCGATGCGCGCATCAATCGCATCTTCGAAGGGACGAACGAGATCAACCGGCTGCTGGTGCCGGGCATGCTCATCAAGCGGTCGGCGAAGGGCATGCTGCCGATCATTTCCGCGGCGAAGCAGCTTCAGGACGAGATCCTTGGCCCGCCCGCGATGACGGCCGAGAGCGACGACGCGCTCGTGAACGCGAGGCGAACGGTGGCGGCGATGAAGAAGACCGCGCTCATGGCGATCGGGCTGTCGCTGCAGAAGCACGGCGATGCGCTTCAGGACGAGCAGGAGACGCTCGTGAGTCTCGCCGACGTGATCATCGACGTGTTCGTCGCGGAAAGCGCGGTGCTTCGAGCCGAGCAGGCGGCAAGCGCGCGCGCGGCGACGGCATCGCTTCAGTCTGACGCGGCGGCGGTCTACGCGCACGACGCCGGACTGCGCGTCGAGACCGGCGTCCGCACGCTCCTCTCCTCGCTCGGCGAAGGCGACGCGCTTCGCACAACGCTGGCGGCCCTGCGGCGGCTCATGAAAGTGCCGCCGGTCAACACGGTCGCGGCGAGGCGCCGGCTCGCGGACGCGGTCACCGCCAAGCGCGCATATCTCTTCGCGTGACGAACGGGCGCCAGGAGGCGGCGTCATAATAGACCGCGATGTCCGGACGACAATGGTGGCTCGTAGCGCTGGCGCTTGCCGCCGGCGCGTGCTCGTCCGGCCCCGGTCCGGTCACCTCGACGTCCGGCGATCAGGACATCTCGGCCTCACGAGCTGAAAAGGACGCGTACTTCCGGACAAACAAGGACTCGCCGATCCCGGAGGCCGAGCGTGCGACGTTCCCGGGCCTGGTCTACTACCCCATCGATCCCGCGTACCACCTGCCGGCGTCGCTCACGCAGGAGCCGAGCGCCGCGCCCGTGATCATCGAGATGCAGATGTCGCAGAACGACCGCGAGAAGATGCGCCGCGTCGGCACCCTGACGTTCACGCTCGGCGAGTCCACCTACAAACTGACGGTGTTCACCGAGCTGACCGACCGCGCGCTCGATCATCTGTTCTTGCCGTTTGCCGATCTGACGAGCGGCACGGAGACGTACAAGGGCGGGCGCTTCCTGAACCTCACGCGGACGACGACGGGCCTCTACGACCTCGACTTCAACCGCGCGTATCACCCGTTCTGCGTGTACAACGTGAATTGGGACTGCCCGGTCCCGCCGAAGGAAAACCATTTGCCGGTGGCGATTCGCGCCGGCGAGCGGCTGCCCGCGGGCAAGTAGCCCTTCGACTTCGCTCAGGGCGGCGCCCCGCTTCCGCTCGAAGCGCCGGAAGACTTCGACGCCAGCGGGCGGATCGGGGCCTGTGGCAGCAGGCCCTGCATGCAGGCTGACTGCACAGCGCCGAACGTCGAGCTGTCTTCCGGCTCTCAGGGGTTAGACACCAACAGCAGAAAAACGGGTTCGACAGGTTCGATGGGGTTCGACGAGTTCCGCGGGTTCGGAGCGCCGAACCTATTGAACCAGCGGAACCGGTCGAACCCGTCGAACCAACTGTTTCCAGCTTCTGTCGTCCAATACATAGCTGTCCTATATGTCAGACGCCCCCGACCGCCCCGCCATCGCTGAAGCCAAGAAAGGCAGCGCGGAAATCCTGATCCTGGCTCTGGTCGAGGAGCAGGACCGCCACGGCTACGACATCGCGCGCTTGATTGAGGAACGGTCTGGCGGGACGCTCACGTTCACGCTGGCGTCGTTGTACGCGTCGCTCTACCGGCTGGAAGCGCGCGGGTGGATTCGGGGGCGCTGGATCGAGCGGCCGGGCACGCGCCGGCGGCGGTACTACCGCATCACCGACGGCGGCCGCCGGGTGCTCGCGGCCCAGCGCGAGGACTGGGGCCGCTTCGTCATGGCGCTGCGCGAAGTGGCCGGCGTGAAATTCGCCTGAGAGCAGACTCGAGATGACGCCCCCAGCCGATTGGAAAGCCCTCGTCATCGCGCACGCACGGCGCGCGGGCGCGAATCTGCCGCCGGCGACGATCGACGAGCTCGCGGCCCATCTCGAAGATCTGTACGTCGCGACCCGCGCGGACGGGGCGCCCCCGGACGTCGCGAGGCGCCGCGCGCTCAGGGCGCTCGAAGAATCCGCGCTCGGTTCCCTGCCCGCGCCCATCGATCGCCGCCGTTCCCATGCCCGCGCCGCGGACGACAGGTCCCGCGCGGCCCGATCCAGGAGTCTCTTCGTGCTCTACGACCTGCGCATGGCGCTCCGCCAGTTCCGTCACCACCCCGCGTTCGCGCTGCTCACCGTGATCGTGCTCGGGCTCGGCATCGGAGCGGCCGCCGCCGTCTACACCATCGTCGACGGCGTCGTCCTCAAGCCGCTGCCGTTCACCGCGCCCGATCGGCTCGTCGCGATCTGGGACACGAACTACGAGCAGGGCCTCAGGCAGGAGCGTATCTCGCCCGTCAATTTCATGGACGCGCGCGCGCTCACGGGCACGTATCAGGACGCCGCAGCGTGGTGGCGGCCCGACGTCAATCTGACGGACGACAATCTCGAGCCGGTACGGATCAAGACGATTGAGGTCAGCGCGAACATCTTTCAGCTGCTCGGCGTCAGCCCGCAGATCGGGCCGGGTTTCCCGATCGACGGACCGTTCTACGACCGATCGGTCATCTGCGTCATCAGCGACCGGCTCTGGCGCTCGCGGTACAACGCGGATCCCGGCCTCATCGGCAAGCAGATCAAGCTGAACGATCGGCCGTACACGGTGGCGGGCGTGATGCCGCCGCGCTTCAGCTTCCCGGGCGACGTCGACATCTGGGAGCGGCTCCAGTGGGACCTCACGCAGCACAGCCGCGGCGCGCATTTCATGGAGGCGATCGCGCGGCTTGCTCCTGGCGTCGATCTCGCGCAGGCCAGCCGGGACACCAACGCGCTCGCGGCCAGGCTCGCGACGCAATTCCCGGCCACCAACCGCGCGTGGAGCCAGCGGCTGATCCCGCTGCTCGAAAACCAGCTTGGCTTCTACCGGCCCGCGCTGTTCGTGCTGCTCGGCGCGGTGTCGCTGCTCATGCTGATCGGCGCATTCAACGTCGCCGGCCTCCTGCTCACTCGCTCACTCGACCGCCGCCGCGAGCTCGCGGTGCGCGTGGCGCTGGGCGCCTCGCCGTACCGGCTCGTGCAGGAGTTGATCGCCGAGAGCGCGGTGCTCTCAGCCGCGGGCGGGCTCGTCGGCGTCGCGCTCGCGTGGAGTCTCGTGCGCATCCTCATCGCGACGATGCCCGTGGCGATTCCGCGACTGGAAGATGTCTCGCTCAACTGGCACGTCGCGGTGTTGATCCTGGGAATCGTCACCGCGATGACGTTTGGCTTCGGTCTGGTCCCGTCGCTGCTCATGCTGAGCCGGCGGAACACGGCCGCGCTCCGCGACGGCGACCGGACCTCGACGGCGAGCGGCCGGCTGGCGCATCGCGGGCTCGTGATCGCGGAAGTCGCGCTCGCGTGCGCGCTCGTCACCGCCTCGGCGCTGCTCGTCAAGAGCGTCAGCGCGCTGGTCTCGATTCCGAGCGGGGTGTCGCCGCACGGCGTGCTCACCGCGAACATGCAGCTCACCGGCGCCGCGTACCGTGACTGGACGCAGGTCGACGCGTTCTACGCGACGCTGCTCGACCGGCTGCGCCAGAAGTCCGGCGTCACGGGCGCCGGCGCGACGACGTTCCTGCCGTTCGAGGCGGGCTGGCGGCTGCCGTTCGAAATCATCGGCCGGCCGCCGGCGCGGCCGGAAGACGCGCCGCGTGTGCAGTTCTTCTCGGTGACCGACGGCTACCTCGAGTCGCTCAGCGTCCCGCTGATCGACGGCCGCTTCTTCACGGCTCACGACACCGCGGCCGGCCAAGGCGCGGTCATCGTCAACCGCGCGTTCGCGAAGCAGTTCTTCCCCAACGAGCGCGCCGTCGGCCAGCACCTCCGCTCGCACGTGTCGGTGATTGGTCCGATGGGCCGGAACCTGATGGTCGATCAGCCGCTCGAGATCGTCGGCGTGACCGGGGACATCGCGAACATGCCGCCCGGACAAGCGATCGAGCCCGCCGTCTTCCACACCGCGCGGCAATTTCCGTACACGGCGATGTTCATCACGGTGCGCGGCAACGATCCGGCGACCCTGCAAGCCGCGCTTCGATCGGCGCTGCGCGAGACCAACGCGAGCCTGCCGCTCGATCACGTCGAGATGCTGGACGCGCGGTTCGGAGAACAGAGCGCGCAGTCGCGTCTCTTGATGCGCGTGCTCATCGCGTTCGGCGCGCTCGCGGCCATGCTGGCCGTGGTCGGCATCTACGGCTTGCTCTCGTGGACGGTGACGTCGCGCCAGCGGGAGCTGGCGGTACGGCTGAGCCTGGGGGCGCGGCCGGTGGACGTCGGCCGGCTGGTGATGCTGCAAGGCCTGGCGCTCGCGGGCGCCGGCCTGTTTGGCGGCTGGCTGCTCGTCTCGGCCGCCGGCCCGCTGCTCTCGCGCGTGCTGTTTCAGGTGTCGCCGTTGTCGGTCACGCCCATGATTGCGGGCGGGCTCGCGATTCTCGTGTGCGCGGCGATTTCATGCCTGATTCCCGCGGTGCGCGCATCGCGTACCGATCCAGTTACCGTGTTGAAGAGCGAGTAGAAGCACAAAGGGCGGCGCATCGTCGCGCCGCCCTCTGTGTGCACTCCGAACTTCACACTTCGAACTTCAAACTTCCTACTTGATAAACAGCATTTCACGATACGTGGGTAACGGCCACGTCTCGTGCGGCATCATCAGCTCGATCTGGTCGCCGGTCTCGCGCAGCGCGGCCATCGCCGGGACGACCGTGTCTCGGACGAATTTCGCGTGCTTCTCGGCGCTCGGGGCGTGCTGATCGAGTGCCTTCGCAAGTTTGTCGGCGCCGGTGCGGAGCTCGTCGACGAGCGAGGCGACGCGATCGAGCAGCTTCTTCGCTTCCTTCGTTGATCCGCCCGCGTTCTTGACGGCCATGACCGACTCGGCGACGTCCTTCTGGTACTTCAGCGCCGACGGCAGGATGTACCGGTTGGCCATCAACACCATCAACTGCGCCTCGACGTTGACCGTCTTCACGTAGGTCTCGAGCGCGATCTCGTAGCGCGCGTGCAGCTCCCGCTCGTTGAGCACCTTGTGCTTCTCGAACGACTTGATCACCTCGGGCTTGACGATCTGCGGCAGCGCGTCGACCGTGTTCGTCAGGTTGAGCAAGCCGCGCTTGACCGCTTCCTTCGGCCATTCTTCGGAATAGCCGTTGCCGTTGAAGATGATCCGCTTGTTGTCCTTGATCAGCTTCGGGAGCAGCTCTTTGACGGCCTTTTCGATCGACTTGCCCTTCTTGACGGCGGCCTCGAGCTGGGTCGCGACGTAGTCGAGCGCGTCGGCAGCGGCGACGTTGAGCGCGATGTTCGGGAACGCGATGCTCTGGTTGGACGACACCGCGCGGAACTCGAACTTGTTGCCGGTGAACGCGAAGGGGCTCGTGCGGTTGCGGTCGCCCGCATCGCGCGGCAGCTTCGGCAGCACGGAGACGCCCGTGTCCAGGATGCCGCCGCTCTTCGTCTGCCTCGCGCCGCCCTTCTCGATCTGCTCGAAGATGTCGGTCAGCATGTCGCCGAGGAAGATGGAGATAATCGCCGGCGGCGCTTCGTTCGCGCCGAGCCGGTGATCGTTGCCGGCGCTCGCGATCGACATGCGGAGCAGGCCCTGCCACTTGTTGACCGCGAGCAGCATCGCCGCGCAGAACACGAGGAACTGGATGTTGTCGTGCGGCGTGTCGCCGGGGTTGAGCAGGTTGTTGCCCTGGTCGTCGCTCATGCTCCAGTTGAGGTGCTTGCCGCTGCCGTTGACGCCGGCGAACGGCTTCTCGTGGAACAGGCACGCCAGGCCGTACTTCGGCGCGATCCGCCGCATCGTCTCCATCGTCATCATCTGATGGTCCGTGGCGACGTTGGCCATCTCGAAGATCGGCGCCAGTTCGTACTGACTCGGCGCGACCTCGTTGTGCCGCGTCTTGACGGGCACGCCCACTTTGTAGAGCTCGTTCTCGACCTCATGCATGAACGCGAGCACACGCTCGGGGATGTGGCCGAAGTACTGATCTTCGAGCTCCTGGCCCTTGGGCGGCCGCGCGCCGAAGAGCGTGCGGCCCGCGTTGATCAGATCGGGGCGTGCAAAGTAGAAGTGCCGATCGATCAGGAAGTATTCCTGCTCGGGCCCGCAGGTCGTCGCCACACGCTCGGCCCTGGACCCGAAGAGCCTCAGAATGCGGACGGCCTGCTTCGACAGCGCTTCGATCGAGCGGAGGAGCGGCGTTTTGGTGTCGAGCGACTCGCCGGTCCAGCTGACGAACGCGGTCGGAATCACGAGCGTCGTCCCGTTCTGACCGACGAGCAGCCACGGCGGGCTCGTCGGATCCCACGCCGTGTAGCCGCGCGCTTCGAACGTGGAGCGCATGCCGCCGGACGGGAAGCTCGACGCGTCGGGCTCGCCTTTGATCAGTTCTTTGCCGGCGAACTCCGCGACCGCGCGGCCCTCAGGCGACGGCGCGATGAACGAGTCGTGTTTCTCGGCGGTGATGCCCGTGAGCGGCTGGAACCAGTGCGTGTAGTGGGTCGCGCCGTGCTCGATCGCCCAGTCCTTCATCGCGGTGGCGATGACGTCGGCGATCGACGGATCGAGCGGCTGTCCCTGGGTGATGGTGCGACGAAGCGCTTTGTAGGCGTCGCGCGGCAGCCGGCGGCGCTGGATGTCGTCGTTGAACGTCAGTGATCCGAAGATGTCGGTCGCCTTCGGCCGCGCCTGCGCGGTCCTGGCGCCGTTTTTCCCCCAATCGATGATGCCTTGTGTCGCGTCGTGGAGCGCTGACGAACCCATTGCTTCCTCCAGAAAACAGAAATGAAAAAACACGAAACACGACCACCGTCTCGCTACGGCGCTGGTCGATCACTTCTCGTTTGGCTTCGGCCTGGTCCCGAGCCGGATCCGGCGGGCGGGACTTCTTATTTTCCACACAAAAAGAAAAAACGCAAGAAACCAGCGGGAAGTCCAATCGGAAAATAGAAGTCCAATTGAACTGGGGAGTCCGGGGGAGCTGAGAAGTCCCGGTGAACTGAGAAGTCCACGTGAACTAAGAGGTCCAGGGTGAGCTGAGAAGTCCGGCGTGAACTGAGAAGTCCAAGGTGAACTAAGAGGTCCAGGTGAACTAGGAAGTCCAGGGTTGGCTAGGAAGCTCCAGGTGAACGGAGAAGTCCAAGCAGCGGCAAGATCTGCAATGGGAAATTGCGGCTTGGGTGCAGAAACTGCAAGCCCCGGTTGATTTCCTCGGGCTATTTGCTCAAGGCCTGGCGTACAGATTGCGTTGTCCGCCGCCATGGGCTTCGGCCGACTTGAAGACATCGTTGCGCATCAGTTTGCTGAGGAATTCAAGTTCGAGGTGTATGGCTTGATCAACGCCTCACCGGGTGCGAGGCGAGATTTCAAGTTTAGAGATCAGCTGCGAGACGCGGCGTCCGGCATCAGCGCAGCGGTCGCCGAAGGCTTCGGCCGCCAGCACCCGCCAGAGTTCGTGACCTTCCTGCGGTACGCGCTCGCGTCGCTTGCGGAAGCCAAGACTTATCTGAAGGACGGCATCGATCGCGGCTACTTCGCGGAGCCCGATTGCCAGCTGGGGTTTACATGGGCCAGGCGTTGCCGCCCAGTCCTACGGAACCTTCTCGCCAGCCAGCGCCGCCTCATCGCCGCCGACAAGGCCAAGCGAGCACGACGAAAGCGGCGCGGAAGGTCGTAGCTCAGGTGGGACTTCCCAGTTCGCCTGGACTTCTCAGTTCGCCGGGGCGCGTGGACTTCTCATTTCACCCGGACTTCTCTATCCTCGTTGCACCTTCCGAGGTCCACATGAAATGCCTGCTTCTGGCCGGTGCCCTTGTTTTCGCTGCCGCCGCGCTGGTCCCGTCCCAGTCAGCAACCGCCCTGCGCTTCGGTACACTCGTCGACGGTACCGGCCGAACGGTGAAAGACGCGGTCGTGGTTGTCGCTAGCGACCGCATCACGGCCGTCGGCGTCGGCGATGCCGCCGTGCCCGCGGGCGCGACGGTGATCGACCTTCGGAAGTACGTCGCGATTCCCGGCCTCATCGACGCGCACACGCACATCACGTACTACTGGGACGGCGCGCCGGGCACGCGGCCGCGGCAGCGGCCGGCCTCGCCCGTGACCGTCGAGGATGTCTTCAAGAATGGCCGGCGGACGCTCGAGACGGGCGTGACCACCGTGCGCGACCTGGGCGCAGCGCGCGGATTGGACTATGCGGCTCGCGATGCGATCAACGCCGGCACCGCCGTGGGCCCGCGGATGTTCGTCGCGGGCCAGGGGATTTCCGCCGGCCGCGGCGGGCCCAATCCCGACACGATGCGCCAGTTGGCCGAAGCGCGCATCGCGGCGGGCTCCGACTGGGTGAAGGTCTACGGATCGCGCGGCAGCTTCGAGAGCGTCGACACGACGCAGACCGTCACCTTCGAGGAGATGCAGGCGATCGTCGAGCGCGCGCACGCGCTCGGCCACAAGGTCGCCATCCACTCGTACGGCCCGTCAGGCGTGAAAGACGCCGTGCGCGCCGGCGCCGATTCCGTCGAGCACGGCATCGATCTCGACGAGGAGACGATCGCGGAGATGGTCAAGCGCGGCACGGTGTGGGTGCCGACGATCGATCACAACCGGTACTACGTCGACGCGAAAGACGAGTACGGCTTCGCGCCGGAGACGATCGCGCCGCTCCAGGACTACATCGCGAAGAACCTCGAATCGACGAAGCGCGCCGTGGCCGCCGGCGTGAAGATCGCGATGGGATCGGACGCCGTGTACTCGATGTTCGGCCAGAACACGCGCGAGCTCGGGTGGATGGTCAAGGCCGGCATGACGCCCGCCAAGGCGCTCGAAACCGCCACCACGATCCCCGCCGCCCTGCTCGGGCACGCGAGCGATCTCGGCCGGCTCACCCCCGGCGCCTTCGCCGACATCGTCGCGGTCGATGGCGATCCGATCGCGGACATCGACGTCGTCATCAACCACGTCGTGTGGGTGATGAAGGGCGGAAAGGTGGTCGTGGAGAAGAAATAGAACAGGCGGATTGGGATATTGGGTCATTGGGCTATTGACGGCACTCACGTCGTATTGACACTAGTGTCAAGGTGACGCTATTCTGAGCCGTGCCCGCTGACGCTCGAAGTCTCCTGCCGCTCAAACCTCTCGTATTTCAGATTCTGCTGTCCTTGAGCGCCGGGGAACGCCACGGCTGGAGCCTCGTCCGCGAGATTCAGCAGGCCGGCGCGGGGGCGCGCGTGCTGCCCGCCAACTTCTACCGGACGCTGCGCGGCATGCTGGCCGACGGCCTGATCGAAGAGACCGACCCGAAGCACGCCAATGACGATGACGAACGGCGGCGGTACTTCCGGCTGACACCGCTCGGCAGCGACGTGGCGCGGCTCGAAGCGCGACGGCTCCAGGAGCTCGTCGCCGACACGCGCACGAAGCGCCTTCTTGGCTCCCGCCCTCGACACTGAGCTCACTTCATGCCGCGCGCGCTGACGCACCTCGCGGACCGCACCTACCGGCTGCTGCTCGCCGCCCTGCCGGGCGACGTCCGCCGCGACTTCGGCGACGACATGGTGCAGCTCTTCCGCGACCATCGCCGCGAGACGGTCGGCCGCCCGTGGGCCCTCGCCGCGCTCTGGATCGCCGCGGCATATGACGTGTTCGCCGAAGCCGTGAGCAGCCGGAGTTGGCGCCCGGCCTGGTCCCTGCAGTGGAGGTCCGCCATGCGCGCAACAGGCAGCGACGTTCGACACGGCTTCAGGCTCATTCGCCGGTACCCGGCGAGCGCCGCGATCGCGATTCTGACGCTCGCGCTCGGCATCGGCGCCAACGCGGCGATCTTCTCCGTTGTCGACTCGGTCCTGCTCCGGTCGCTGCCGTATCCCGAGCCTGATCGACTCGTGATGGTCTGGGAAAAGCGAATCAAAGAGCACGTGCTCAACAACCCGGTTTCGGCCGCCGACTTCCTCGACTGGCGCACACAAAACGATGTTTTCGAGAACATGGCGGCGGAGACGGACACGAGCATCAGCGTCACCGGTGACGGCGACCCGGTCGTCGTCAGCGCCGAAGTCGTGTCCTGGGCATTTTTCGATGTCCTTGGCGTGCGGCCGCAGCTCGGCCGAACGTTCCAACCAGATGACGAGGGACGCGGGCCTGATCGGCGCCGCGCCGTCATCACCGATGGATTCTGGCGCCAACGTTACGGCGCTGACCCGAACGTCGTCGGCAGGAAGATCAGTCTCAACGGCAACCCGTGGACGGTGATCGGCGTGTTGCCACCGTCGTTCCATTTCGTGGATGCCGCGCAAGTATTCGCGCCGCTCGTGCTGGACGGTCCCGGCATCACGCCAAGCCGCGTCTCGCACAATTTCGCGGTCTATGCGCGCATCAAGCACGGGGTGACTTTCGCGCAAGCGTCGGCCTCGATGGACCAGCTTGGCGCCAGGCTCGAACAGGAGCATCCCAAAGAGAACGCGAATCACGGAGCGTACGTGTCGCCGCTGCGCGACGAGCTCGTCGGACCGGTGCGCACCAGTCTGGTGGCGCTCTTCGCGGCGGTCGGGGTCGTGCTGCTGATCGCGTGCGTCAACGTCGCCAGCCTCTTGCTCGCTCGCGCGGCTTCGCGTCAACGCGAAATGGCTGTCCGAGCCGCGCTCGGGGCGAGCCGCGGCCGGCTCGTCTCCCAGACGCTGGTCGAGAGCATCGTCCTGTCCGTCGCCGGCGCGGTGACCGGGATAGGGGTCGCTGAGCTGTTGATTCGCGCGCTGCCTGTCGTGCTGCCATCGCAATTGTCCGTCGTCGGCATCGACGAGATTGCACTCAACTGGCGCGTGCTGCTGTTCGCGGCGGCCCTCGCGATGTTGACGGGTGTCGCGTTCGGATTGTTGCCGGCGCTGCACGCCTCGGCACCCAACGTCAGCACGGAGCTCGCGCACGGCGGCCGAAGCGCGCCGGGAATCCGCCGCCGTGCTCGCCTCGCACTGGTGATCGGAGAAGTCGCGCTCGCCGCGCTTGCGCTGGTCGGCGCGGGGCTTGTCATGCGCAGCTTTGCCGCGACGATGGCGCAACCGCTCGGCTTCGATCCGGCTGGCCGCGTCGTATTCACGATCTCGATGCCGGCGGCCAGGTACCCGACGCCCGAGACCAGAATCCAGGCGCTGGCCGACATCGAGGACCGCCTTCGGACGATCCCCGGTGCGTCGAGCGTCGGCGCGATCGATCTACTGCCCCTGAATGGCGGCGATTCGCGCACCGGCATCGCGGTCGAGGGCCGCGAGCCAAAGCCAGACGAGCCACCGTCGCGTATGCATCCGCGTCTCGTCACTCCAGGCTACTTTCAGACGATGGGCGTGCGTCTGGTACGCGGACGCGCGTTCACGCCTGCGGATCGTGCCGGCAGCGAGTTGGTCGCTGTCATCAATGAAGCCGCTGGTCGCAGGTTTTGGGGCGACACAGATCCCATCGGCAAGCGTTTCCGCTTCGGAGGCGATGATCCTGATCGCTGGCGAACGATTGTCGGCGTCACCGTCGACGTCCGGCACTGGGGACTCCGGCGCGATGTCAATCCGATGGTCTACCTGCCGCAGGCGCAGGAGGGCTCTCAGTTTCTGACGTTCGTCGTGAGAAGCGACGGCGGCAGCGCGACGATCGCGAACGCCGCGCGCGCCACGGCGGCGCAGTTCGATCCGAATCTGCCTCTGGCGGATGTCCGCACGATGGATCAAGTCGTCGCCACGTCGGTGCGATCGGAGCGCGCGCAAACGATCCTCATGGCGACGTTCGGCATCACGGCGCTCGCGCTGGCGATGATCGGCATCTACGGCGTCATGGGCCAGCTCGTCACGGCGCGCCAACACGAAATCGGCGTGCGCATGGCGCTCGGCGCGCGGCCCACGACGATCCTTCGTCAGCTTCTGACGGAAAGCTGCTGGCAGGCCGCGATCGGGCTGATCATCGGCCTGACCGCGGGCGCCGCACTCATGCGTCTCGCCACGGCGTTGCTCTTCAACGTCACACCAACCGATCCACTGACGCTGGCGTTCGTCGGCGTGATTCTCCTCGGCGCGGCGCTCGTCGCGTGCGTCATCCCGGGCCGGCGCGCGATGCGCACGGATCCGGTCGAGGCGCTGAAAGGTAGCTGACGAACGTATTGGGCCATTGAGCTATTGGGTCATTGGACGGCGCGACATCGCCAATAACCCAATGACCCAATATCCCAATGGCCCAATGACCCAATGACCCAATGACCCAATGGCCCAATGACCCTCACTTGATCCAGATACAGTCCGGCTCCCCCAGCAGGTAGCTGAACGGCGGCTCGCCGATCGGGGCGCCCGGCGGCGTGCCCGGAGGCGTGACGCGTCGCGCGGGCTCTGCCGGCCGCTTGAGAAAGCGATCGATGTCGCTCGCGAGGAGCTGCAGCGTCGCGAGATCCGCGCCAGCCAGCGCCGGCCGGGCCGCGCGTGCCTGAATGCTCTTCAGCTTCTGCGTCGCGATCGCGCGCACCTGCGACATCGGCGCGGTCTCGGCGAGATCGATCAGGCGGTTGACGACGACCTGTTCGATCGAGCGCTTGATCTCCGCGGTGTACGCCGAGTTCGTCACGCCGTCGAACGTCGTCGTCACGATGCGATCGATGACGTCGTCGAGGCCGGGCAACGTCGCGTCGACCGCGTGCTGCGAGACCATGCGGGCCGCGCGCGCGTTCGTGAGCACGAAGCCGACCGTGAGGTCCGACGCGACGACCGCGGGCGTGAGCGGATCGAACGCGCCGCCGGTGTTGCGCGGAAACAGCTCGCGCGTCCGATCGTAGCCGTCCGGACGCGGCGGGATCTTCGACAGGACCGCGCGCGACAGCGCCAGCTCGGACGGCTTCAGTGTTTCCATCAGCGCGTCGAGCGCCGCTTTCTGCGCGGCCGCGCTCACCCACGCGACGGGCTGCCGGCCGTCGCCGCGCATCGCGTAGATGTAGTCCTGCCCGCCGATCGCCGACGCCGCGGCTTCGACCGCGTACCGGTGGTGCAGGTAGAGCGGCACGAGCACGTCCTCGATCATCGCCATCGGCCAGTCCTTCTGGATGGCCGTCTCACCGAATCGCTCCATCCCGGCGCGGCGGATGTTCATGATGCGCTTGAGCTCGGCCGCGACGTCCGTGCCGTTATTCCACTGATCGACCTTCGGGTTGACGTCGGTGTCCTGGTTCGTGAGGAAGCGCAGATCCTTGTCCCATGCCGTATCGAGCACTTTCTTCAGCTCGGCGGCTTCGGTCGCGGCGGGATACACGCCGTAGCCGAATCGAATCGCGACCTTGTCCCACTCGCCGATCCCGACCGCGTAGGCGTCGGCCAGATCCATCGTGCCGTCGGCCTTGAGATTCACGAGCGGGTGCGGGTAGTCCATCACCGAGATCCGGCCCATCGCGCTGTCGTAGTAGTTGTGCGACAGGCCGAGCGTGTGGCCGGTCTCGTGCGCGGCAAGCTGCTTCAGGCGGCCGACGACGGCCGCGGTGATCTGCTGGGGGCGCTCGGTGCCGTTCGTGTACGGCGACAGCAGCCCTTCGAAGATCAGGTAGTCCTGCTGCGCGCGCAACGAGCCGAGCGACACGTGGCCCTGCATGATCTCGCCCGTGCGCGGATCGGTGATTGCCGCGCCGTAGCTCCAGCCGCGCGTCGATCGATGCACCCAGTTGATGACGTTGTAGCGCACGTCCATGGGATCGGCGCCTTCCGGCATCAACTCGACGCGGAAGCCGTTGCGGAATCCCGCGGCCTCGAATGCCTGGCTCCACCACCCGGCGCCTTCGAGCAGCGCGGATCGAATCGGCTCGGGCGCGCCGCGATCGACGTAGTAGACGATGGGCTTCACGGCGTCGCTCACAGCGGCGTTGGGATCGCGCTTCTCGAGCCGATGGCGGCTGATGAAGCGCTGCCGCACGTCGTTGCCGAACGGCTGCGAGAAGTCCACGTAGTTGACGCCGAAGTAGCCCGCGCGCGCGTCGAACTTCCGCATCTTGAAGTTGGCGTCCGGCAGCTCGATGAACGAGTGGTGCTGCCGCACGGTCATCGCCTCGGTGGACGGCACGACGTCGCCGATGCGTCCGCCGATCTGGCCGGGGCCCTGGCCGCCGCGCCCGCCGCCGCCATCCGTCACCAGCGTCGACGTCACTTCGATCTCGGTGTTCTTCGGAAACGCCTTCGTGTTGGGCATGTAGACGGCGCTGCGCGTGCGGTCGAAGCGATACGCCGCGGGCTGGAGGCGCGCCGCGAGACCCGTCGCGTCGCGCATGAGAAAGTCGCTCAAATCGATCAGCACGCGCCCGTCGTTTTCGGCCGCGACGGTGAAGCCCCAGATCACCGACTTCGCGAACGCGTCTTCCACCGACTTGCGCTCGTCGGCGTTGTCGCTCACGGCGCGGTAGTCGTAGTTGGGCTGGACCATCAGCACCTTCGGGCCGACACGCTCGAAGCTCACGACGCGCGTGCCGACGAGCAGGCCCCGGTCGAGGCCGATGTCGTTCGAGCCCATGCCCGCGCCGATCCCGGTCTGATAGAGGACCTCGGAGTTCAGGTGCGGAATCTCGAGATAGAGCGTCCCGGCCGGTTCATCCCAGTACATCGGGAAGAACCCGTCGAGCTTCTGCATGCCGGCGGTGCGGTCCGCGATGGACGCTGGCCGCTGGCCGCGCGCAGGAGCCTGCGGGTCGCCGCCCTGGCGCCCGCCCTGGGCCTGAGGTGCGGCGCCGGCCCCGACGCACAGGGCTACCGCGCAGACGACTATTGCCAACCACAC